>JACPRL010000064.1 GCA_016189965.1 Acidobacteriota bacterium
GGCCAGGGAGGAGGGAGGCATAGGAAGCAGAGGAAAAAGCAGACCCTTCGACTCCGCCCCGCCCCGGGGAGGGGCGGGGCTGCGCTCAGGGTGACACTGAAGTGTCAGGAAGGAGAGGAACAAGCAGATCCTTCACCGCCGCCTCGACTGCGCTCGGGGCAGGCAAGCCGGGCAAGGGTTCAGGATCACAAGCTAGTGTTTCCGTGCCTCCTTGCTTCCTTCCCTCTTTGCCTCATAATCGCTGACTGTGCGCAACCTGAAGCTCACTCTCGCCTACGACGGCAGCGAATTCTTCGGCCCGCCTACGCCTGAGGCTTCGGTGGGCAGGGAAGACTAATACCCATGGCGGTTCGCAATCTCAGGCTGACTCTGGGCTACGACGGAAGTGAGTACTTCGGCTGGCAGATCCAGCCCAACGTGCCGACCATTCAAGGGACGCTGGTGGACGTGCTGCGGCGGATCACCGGCGAGCGCATCTGGCTCTTGGGCTCGAGCCGCACCGACGCCGGCGTGCACGCCCTCGGCCAAGTGGCGAACTTCAAGACACGCTCCCCCATTCCCACCGAAAACCTCGGGCGCGCGTTGAACAACCTGCTGCCGCCTTCGATTCGCGTGCTGGCGGTGGAAGAGGCCCCGCTCGAGTTCCACGCCCGCTGGCACGCGCAAGCGAAGACCTACCGCTACCGCATCCTGCGCGCTGCGGTCTGCTCGCCCTTCCTCTGGCGCACCGTCTATCATTATCCTTACCCGCTCGACGACGAGGTCATGGCCGCCGCCGCACCGCTCTTGGAAGGCGAGCACGACTTCAGCTCCTTTGGCACCTGGGACCCCGAGGAGGCCGGGCAAAGCAAAGTGCGCACCGTTTACTCCTCGCGCCTCGAGCGCCTGCCGGAGCTGCAGGAATTGGTCTATACGGTGCGCGGACGCGCCTTCCTGCGCCACATGGTGCGCAAGATGGTGGGCACGCTGATCGAAGTGGGGAAGGGAAGGCTCGAGCCAGACGACATTCAGCGGATTCTCGAGGCGCGCGACCGTTCGCAGTCTGGCCCCACGGTGCCCCCAGAAGGGCTCTGCCTAGTGGCAGTCGAATATCCCGCCGAAATCAGCGGCGTCGCCGTGCCTGCACAACGCGACGCGGATTCGGTATAATCGGGACGCCACACAAGGATGTACCCAAGAGAGGCGATGAATGGCTGCGGCTACGACTCCCGCCCCGGCTCTGCCCAAGATCAAGACCCGAAAGCCCCGCCAACGCGCCTGCGACGAAAAAGACGGCAAGGGCAAGGTGTGCTGCGGCCACCTGAAGCGCTACTACGACTACCCCAAGGAACTCGAAGCCATCCTCGGCCGGGGCGCCGAGGTCTACCGCTGCGAGCGCTGCCACACGCTGTTTCAGCCCGATCCGACCGAACTGCCGCGGTCCTACGTTCTGCGACACTGAGGCCCAGGGCCAGAGATGCGCTACGAAGACTGGATTCACGACTGGAACACGCAGGGCCGGTTCGAGTTGCCGCCGGGCCGCAAGTACATGCTCGACGACGAGAGCCTGCGCGACGGCTTGCAGTCGCCGTCCGTCCTCGACCCACCCATCGGGGTCAAGATCGAGATTCTCCACCTGATGGAAGAACTGGGCATTGATTCAGTGAACCTCGGCCTGCCGGGCGCCGGGCCGCGGGCCTGTGCCGATGTCGAGCGGCTGGCGCGCGAGATCGTGAGCGCCAAGCTCAAGATTCGCCCCAACTGCGCCGCCCGCACCGTGGAGGCCGACATCCGCCCCGTGGCGGAGATTTCCCAAAAGGTTGGCATTGCCATCGAAACCGCTACCTTTCTCGGCTCCAGCCCCATCCGCCGCTACGCCGAGGACTGGACGGTGGATTTCCTGCTTCGCACCACCGAGGAAGCGGTGACCTACACGCGCAGCCTCGGGCTGCCGGTGATGTATGTCACCGAGGACACGACCCGCTGCGACCCGGAGACAGTGAAGAAGCTCTACACCACGGCCCTCCGCTGCGGCGCTGACGCCATCGTGGTTTGCGACACCGTCGGCCACGCCACCCCGCAGGGCGTGCGCAACCTGATCCGGTTTGTCCGCGAGGAGATCATCCAACCGAGCGGCCGGGATATCCGCCTCGACTGGCACGGCCACCGCGACCGCGGCCTGGCGGTCGCCAACAGCCTGGCGGCCTTCGAAGCCGGCGCCGACCAGGTGCACGGCTGCGCGCTGGGCATCGGCGAGCGCGTGGGCAACGCACCGATGGACCTGCTGCTGGTCAACCTGAAACTGGCAGGCGTGATCGACCGCGACCTGTCCCGCCTGCGCGAGTACTGCGAGAAGGTCGCCCGAGCCGTCGGCGTCACCATCCCCCCGAACTACCCTGTCGTAGGCCGCGACGCCTTCCGCACCGCCACCGGCGTCCACGCCGCCGCCGTCATCAAGGCTTACAAAAAGGACGACGTGCGCTTGGCCAACTCGGTTTATTCCGGCGTGCCCTCGCACCTGTTCGGCCTCGACCAGGTAATCGAAATCGGATCCATGAGCGGCAAGTCGAACGTCATCTACTGGCTCGAGAAGCGCGGCCTGACGCCAACCGACGAGCTGGTGGAACGCATCTTCAACGCGGCCAAGCAGTCCGATCGCTTGCTGACGGAAGAGGAAGTGTGGGCGCTGTGCGGGACGGCGGCGCGCGCCAGCTCGCGCTAGTCGACCTCCTCGCCGCCGGGGATTAACTGAGCGCAGGTGATGGGTGGGGAAAAACTTCTTGCGGGAGCCTTGCTGCTGATGACTTCATCTTTGCCCGCGGCCGAACTGAGCGTGGAATCGGTGGAGAGACACCCCACCGTGCGCCGGGCGGCCGAGTCCTTTGTCCGCGAGGCCGACTGGATTCTGCAGCAGCAAATCCGGCTCACCTCCATCCCCGCGCCGCCGTTCCGCGAGGAGGAGCGCGCCCGCTACCTGGAAGAGCAGTTTCACCTCTTGGGCCTGGAGAACGTCCGCCGCGATGCCATCGGCAACGTGCTCGGCGAGCGTCCGGGCCGCGACGCCGAACACCTCGTCCTGCTCTCAGCTCACATGGACACCGTCTTTGCGGCCGAGACCGAGATTGAGGTTCGGCGGGAAGGCGACCGTTGGGTCGGCCCTGGTATTGCCGATAACGGAGCCGGGCTGGCCGCCCTGCTCGCTCTGATCCGTGCGCTCGACGAGAGCGGCCTGCGCACCGGCGCCACACTCCTGTTCGTCGCCAACGTGGGCGAAGAGGGGGAAGGGGACTTGCGCGGCATGCGGGCGCTATTCGCCGAGCCGGCCTTGCGCCGGCGCGTGCGGGCCGCCATTGCGCTCGATGGCTCGAACGTGGAGCGCCTCACCACCAAAGCGCTGGGCAGCAAACGCTTCCAGGTGACCGTCCGCGGGCCGGGCGGCCACAGTTGGTCGGACTTCGGCCTGCCGAACCCGATTCAGGTTCTGGCCCGCGCCATCGCTCGCATCACCGCGGTGGCGCTGCCCGCCCAGCCACGCAGCGTGGTGAACATCGGCGAAATCCACGGGGGGACGTCGGTCAACGCCATCCCGTACGAAGCGTGGATGAAGGTGGACATCCGCTCGGAGATGGAGTCGGAGAATGAGCGCCTCGAGCAAGCCCTGCGGTCCGCGCTGGCCGACGCGGTGGCCGAGGAGAATGCCTGGGCGCGCACGAAGGGAGTTCCCTTGACCGTCGAGGTCAAGACCATCGGCCATCGGCCCACCGGCAAACTCCCCGCCGCCGCCCGCATCATCGATGTGTTCCGCGCTGTGGACACCCACCTGGGCATCCAGACCAGCATCCAGCGCTCTTCGACCGACGCCAACATTCCCATCTCGTTCGGCATCGAAGCGGTAGCGGTCGGCGGCGGCGGCCGCAGCGGCGCGTCCCACTCCTTGCGAGAATGGTACGACCCCACCGGACGCGAGTTGGGCTTGAAACGCATCCTTCTGGCGCTGGCTTTGCTGGCAGGAGTGGAAGAATGAAACGCTTTGCGCTGCTCATCGCTGTCCTTCTCCTTTTGAGTGCTCCGCCGCTCGCGGCACAGGCCGCGCCGCGTGCCGAGTTCGTGCTGACCGACGGGCGAATCTATACCGTGGATCCGCAGCTCGGGGTCGTCGAGGCCATCGCCATCAGCCAAGGCAAGATTGTGGCTGTCGGCACAAGCGTGGAAATCCGCCACTGGGTCGGTCCGCAGACGCGCGTCGTGGATTTGGAGGGCAAGTTCGTCCTGCCCGGTTTCAATGACGCCCATACCCACTTCGGCTCCGCCGGTCTGGGCAAGCTGACGGTGGACGTGGAGGGCACGCGGTCGCTGGCGGAATTCCAAGAACGTATCCGCTCTCGTCTCGCCGAGTTCGCCGCGGGCGAATGGGTGACCGGGCGCGGTTGGGACCATTCCCTTTGGGTAGAGAATCGAATTCCCACTCGGTATGACCTAGACGCCGTTTCAACGACACATCCGTTGCTCTTTGGCCGCGTCGACGGCCACTCGGTGGTGGTGAACTCGCTGGCGCTCGAGAAAGCCGGCGTCACGCGCGACACGCCAAATCCCCAGGGTGGCGAAATCGTACGCGACGAAAGGGGGGAACCGACCGGGTGGCTCAAGGAGAAGGCCATTGATCTGGTGGCGCGTTTGATCCCGGAGCCCACCCGCGAACAGCGCAAGCGTGGCCTCCGGTTGGCGCTCGAGGAAGCGGCCCGCCTCGGCGTCACTTCTATCCAGGACAATTCCGACTGGGAAGACTTCCTCGCCCTGCGCGAGTTGAAGCAGGAAGGCCGGCTGACCCTGCGCGTAAGCGAATGGCTACCCTTTGACACCCCGGTCGCGAGGTTGGAAGAGATGCGCCAGGAGGGCGGCACGACCGACCCCTGGCTCAAGACCGGCGCGCTGAAGGGCGTCACCGACGGCAGCGGCGGCTCGCTCTCGGCTGGCATGCTCGAACCGTTCGCCAACGCTCCGGACAATCGCGGCATCCTTCGCTACGACCCCGCACAACTGGAGCGGATGGTCATCGAGCGCGATGCCGCGGGCTTCCAGATCGCGCTGCACGCCATCGGCGACCGGGCCAACCGCGTGACCCTCGATGCTTTCGCCGTTGCGAAGAAACTCAACCGCCGTCGCAACACCCGCCACCGCATCGAGCACGCTCAGTTCGTCCACCCGGACGACGTGGCACGCTTCCGTGAACTGGGCGTCATTGCTTCCATGCAGCCGTGCCACGTACTCAACGACCTGCGCTGGGCGCCGACGATTTTAGGGCGGGAGCGGGCGGGAGAGGGCTACGCATGGAATTCACTGCTGCGCGGCGGGGCCATGCTGGCCTTTGGCACCGACCATCCCGTCGAGCCGCTGAACCCGATGCGGGGACTCTACGCTTCCATCACGCGCGAGTTCGAGGAGGGGGGGCCGCTCGGTGGCTGGCTGCCGGAGGAAAAGGTCAGCATCGCCGACGCCATCCGCGCCTACACCTTGGGTTCCGCCTTCGCCGAAGGGGAAGAGCACCGCAAGGGGACGCTGAGCCCGGGGAAATTTGCCGACCTCGTCGTGCTCTCCGACGACGTCACGCGCCTGCCGGCGAGCGAGGTGCTGCGGGCTGAAGTTCTGCTGACGATGGTGGGCGGGCGCATCGTCTACGAGAAGAAGTAGGCGCGCGTGGTCGTGGCCGCGCCGCGCCGCCTGCAGGCTGACCTGGCGTTGCTCGCCATCTGTTTCATCTGGGGTTCCACCTTTGTGGTGGTCAAGAGCGCGCTGGAGGACGCCTCGCCGCTGGTCTTCCTTCTACTGCGCTTCGCGCTGGCGACCGCGTTGCTGCTGGCTATCTTCCGGAAGCAGAAGCTGTGGGGGCAGCCCGGGCTGGCGCGCGCCGGCAGCCTCATCGGCTTTTTCCTCTGGGCAGGCTACGTGTTCCAGACCATCGGACTGAAGTACACCACACCCGCTAAATCCGCCTTCATTACGGCTCTGTCCGTCGTCCTGGTTCCGCTGATTCTGGTTCTTGTGCTCCGGCGCCGGCTGCGCGGAGCGGCGCTGGTGGGCGTCGGAGCCGCGGCGGCAGGCAGCTATCTGCTCACGGTGCCGCCGGACGGATTCACGATGGCCCGGGGCGACGTGATTACTTTTTTCTGCGCCGTCGCCTTCGCCGCCCACATTGTAGCCGTGGGACATTATGCGCGACGCCACGGCGTCGCCGCGCTGGCGGTCTGGCAGGTGGCGGTGGCGTTTCTTCTGGTGGTCGCTGCCGTGCCGCTGGGGGGCGCGACGGGGATCGAACTGCTCGAGCTGCGTTGGAGCGGTCGGCTGGTCTTCGCCCTGTTGGTTACGGCCGTGCTGGCCACCGCGGTGGCTTTTTCCGTGCAAACCTGGGCGCAGCAGTTCACCCTGCCCACGCACACGGCGATCATTTTCAGCCTCGAGCCGGCCTTTGCCGCCGCCAGCTCCTACTGGGTATTTGGCGAGGTCCTGAGCGGGCGAGGCCTGGCGGGAGCCGCCCTGATTCTGGCCGGCGTCCTGGTGTCGGAGTTCCTGGGCTCGGCGCCGCCCGCCGCTCCGGGCGTCCCGGCGGCCGCTAACGGGCAGAGGAACGGTTCAGTCTAATCAGAAGGAGTGCTATAATTTTCCTCCTTGGGGAAGGAGAAATGGGGACATGGAACTTCGTTCTGCCCTCCGGTGGCTGAAAGCTCGGCGATGGACCACGCAGCTCGCCGTCGTCGGCACGCTCGCGGTGGGAGTCCTGCTGGGAACTCTGATTTCGAACGGGGTGCGAGCAGCCCGCGACGTGGTGGCGCCCGATGCCAAGCCGCTGAGTATCCCTTCGCCAGCCGAACTCTCCTCCACCTTCAGCCAGGTGGCCAAGGCGGTGGAACCCACTGTGGTCAACATCAACACCGAGTCGGTCGTCACCCGCGACCGTCGCCGCCGCTCCACGCCGGATGCGCCCGACCCCTTTCAGGATTTCTTCGAGCGCTTCTTTGACTTCGGCCCGCCGGAGCGCTTCCGCAGCGAGAGCCTGGGCTCCGGGGTCATTGTGGATCCCAACGGCTACATCCTCACTAACTATCACGTGGTCGAGGATGCCGACAAGATTGACGTGCGCCTGCCCGGCGAAGAGAAGAACTACCGCGCCAAGGTAGTCGGCTACGACAATGAAACCGATCTGGCCGTGATCAAGATTGAGGCGGGGAGGAAACTGCCCGCGGCCAAGATGGGCAACTCGGACGCGGTCGAGGTGGGCGACTGGGTGCTGGCCATCGGCAGCCCCTTCGGGCTGCAGGCCACGGTGACGGCGGGCATCATCAGCTACAAAGGGCGTCCGGGGATGCAACAGTTCCAGCGCTTCATCCAGACCGACGCCGCCATCAACCGGGGCAACTCGGGCGGCCCGCTGGTCAACCTGGCAGGGGAGGTGATCGGAATCAACACAGCCATCATGTCCAGCCAGGGGGTCTACGCCGGAGTGGGTTTTGCGCTGCCCTCGAACATCGCCGTCGAAGTCTACAACCAGCTCATCCAGCACGGCCGCATGGTGCGCGGGTCGATCGGCATCTACTTTGACAGCACGGTGGCGCGCAACCCGGCGGTGCTGCGCAGCTTCGGCGCCGAGCACGGGGTGGTGGTGGACCGCGTGGTGGAAGGCGGGCCGGCCGCCCGAGCCGGGCTGCGGCACGGGGACGTCATCTATCGCGTCGACGACACCCCCATTCTCAACGGCGAAGACTTGGTCAACAAAGTAGCCTCAACGCCGGTGGGCCAGAGCGTGAAGATTTACTACATCCGCGAGAAGGAGAAGCGCGAGACCAAGGTCAGCATTGAAGATCGCGCCACACTGTTCTCCGCCGAAATCGCCGGCTCGCCGCGGCCCGACGCGCAGGGCGAGGAAGCCAGCCAGCAGCTGGGACTCACACTGGAAGAATTAAACGCCAGCACGGCGCGGCGCGCGGGCTTGTCGGAAGACGAAGCCGGGCTGCTGGTGCGCGACGTCGAGCCGGGCAGCTTCGCCGACGAGATCGGGCTGCAGCGCAATGATGTCATCCTCGAATTCAACCAGCAAGCCGTGCGCACGCTGCGCGAATTCCGCGCCCGGCAACGGGAACTCGAACCCGGCAGCGATGTCGTCTTCTACATCAAGCGCCCCACACCCAACGGCTGGGTCGGAACCTATCGGGGCGGAACGCTGCCGCACTAGGGTCGTGCACGGCCTGGTGCGCTGCGGCCCCGCAGCCGAGACGGCGCGGAGAGCGCGTATCACATCCTTTGGCGTATCTCCCACGCGCGTGGCGGAGAAGCTTCCGTGGGCGTGAGTCCTTTTCGTCCCTACGAACGCCTGGTGTGCATCAAGATCGGCGGCAAAACCTTCGAGGTTCCGGAAAAAAACATGCTCCTCCGCTGCTTCCAATACCTGAGTCCGGAGACGATTCCCTACGGGCGGTTCTGCTGGAACCAGGAGTGCCAGACGTGTCGCGTGGCCTATCGGCTGCCGGGCGTGCAGGACGAGCCACGCGAGGTTCTCTCCTGCAAACTGATTGTGCACGAAGGGATGGAGGTCACCGAACTCTCGCCGGAGCTCACCTGGAATCTGAAGAAAGTCCTCGGGCACGCCAAGAGCTAGGCTACAGTTGAAACCGCACTAGTAGTTGGTGCGAGGTTCCGCGGCCGGCGGTGCAGACCCCGCCGCGGTCTGGAAACGGTAGAGGGCGCCGCCGGAGATCCCCCAAAGGTTGGCCGCGTCGGCGACAACGATCTCTTCGATCGGAACCGTGCCGTCGCTCAGGACCGCCCAGCTTGCGCCGCTGTCCCGGGTGACGTACACCTGGCCGCGGACGCAGAGAAAGCCGGTGTTGGCGTCCACAAACCGGACGTCGGTCACCCCGCCGTACATTCCGCTCAGATTGTTGAGCGGTTTCCAGCTCCGGCCGAAGTCATCGCTGCGCCAGAGGGCGGCGACGGTCAAGGTCGGCGTCAGGCGCCGGCCCCCGGCCAGCCACAGCGTGTTTCCTTGGATGCTCACCCTCTCCAGGATTGTGCCCTGGGGGAAGCCCAGGCGTCGCCACTCCTGGCCCCCGTCTTCGCTGTAGAAAACCGTGTTGCGGCCCACCAGCATCACGCCGTTCTGTTCCCGGGGGAAAACGATGGCGCGAATGACATCCGCTTCCGCGTCCCCGCCTGCCTCCCCGCCTATCTTGAAGGAATGGGAGGTCCAACTCTGCCCCCCATTTTGCGTGGCGAGGAGACGCCCGCCCGCGCCACCTACCCACCCACGGTTGGCGTCGAGGAAATAGACGCTGTGGAAGTCTGTTTCCCCGACTCCCTGCAAGCGCTGCATGCTGGGTGTGGCGCCTTCAACTTTCAATTGGATAACCGCGCCCGGCGCGCCCACCACCCAGGCTGTCTGGCCGGAGACCAGCATCATCGCACGCAGAACCGTATTCGGCTCCGTCACCAGGGACCAGCTCACGCCGCTGTCGCGGCTCAGCAGAATGGAATCCTCCCCGATCGCCCACAGGAAGAACTCCGTGTGGCGGAAGGGAGCCAGAGGGTTGCCCGGGGTTACGACGTCCTGGGCAGTGACGGCCAGGTCCGTGATCCGCTTGCCGTCATACTGCTTCAGCCATTCGCCTTGAGCTCTGCCGGGCGCAACCGCAACAGCCGCCAGAACAATCAGAAACAGCATTCTCCGCATGATGATGGCTCCCTTTCGTTCGAGTGTAGCAGCTCGAAAATTTTGACCGTAGCACACGCGGCGGAGCCGGTCAAGGCTGGCTCCGCGTTGTGATACAGTGTCGCGTATGGTCGACTCTCAGGGTCGCTTTCTGCGGGCCTGTCGGCGCCAGCCGGTGGATGCCACGCCGGTCTGGTTCATGCGGCAAGCAGGTCGCTATTTGCCCGCCTACCGCGCCGTGCGCGCCCGCCACACGCTGCTCGAGGTCTGCAAGAACCCCGAGCTGTCCGCGGAGGTCACAATTACGGCCGCGGAGCAGCTTGGCGTCGACGCGGCCATCATCTTCGCCGACCTGCTGCTGCCGGTTGAACCCATGGGGTTGAAGCTGCGCTTCAGCGATGGCGACGGCCCAGTGGTAGAGCCGGTGCTACGCGAGGCGAAGGAAGTCGCCGAGCTGCGCAGTGACATCGGCGGCGAGCTCGGCTTCGTCGGGGAAGCCATTCGCTGGGTGAACAAACACTTCGGCGGCCGCGTGCCTGTCATCGGCTTCGCCGGCGCGCCCTTCACGCTCGCCAGTTACATGGTTGAAGGTGGCAGCTCCCGACATTTCCTCCAGACCAAATCGCTGATGTACAACGCCCCGGAGACCTGGGCGCAATTGATGGAGAAACTGTGCGCGGTGCTGGAAACCTATCTGGAAGGGCAGGTGGAGGCAGGGGCCGCTGCCGTCCAACTGTTCGATAGTTGGGCCGGCTGCCTCGCCGAAGGTGACTACCGCCGCTATGTCCTGCCTTATTCCCGGCGGCTCATCCAGGCCGTCCAGAGCGCCGACGTTCCCGTCATCCACTTCGCCACCGGCACGGCTGGCCTGCTTGCGGCGATGCACGACGCCGGCGCAGCCGTGCTGGGTGTGGATTGGAGGATCGAGCTGGGGCACGCCTGGGCGGCGGTGGGCTTCGAGCCGGCCATCCAGGGCAACCTCGACCCGGTGGCCCTGTTTGCGCCCTCGGCCGAGCTGCGCCAGCGCGTCGCCGCCGTGCTGAAGCAAGCCGGCGGCCGCCCCGGCCACATCTTCAACCTGGGCCACGGCATTCTTCCCGACACGCCGGTGGACAATGTGCGCGCGGTGGTCGAATGGGTGCACGAGCTCTCCGCCGCGCCCCGCGCAAAGAGTGCCGCCGATGAATGAGAACTCCCGGCCGAACGACTGGGGTGTGCTGTTGCTCGCCCACGGCGCGCCCGACAAACTGGAGGACATCCCGGAATTCCTCCTGCAGGTGCGCGGCGGCCGGCCTCTGCCGCCGTCCGCTGTCGAAGAGATTACGCGCCGCTACGCCCTCATCGGAGGCGGCTCGCCACTGCTCGCCCACACGCGCCGGCAGGCCGAAGCGCTCGCCCCGCGGCTGAAGCTTCCGGTCTATGTGGGGATGCGCAACTGGCACCCGTTCATCGCGGAAGCCGTGGAGCGAATCGCATGCGACGCGATTTGCCGCCTGCTCGTGATCTGCCTGGCCCCGCACAATTCGCGCACCAGCATCGGCCTCTACCGGAACGCGCTCGACGAAGCTCTGACCCGGATCGAAGCGCCACCCAAAGTCACTTTCATCGAAGACTGGCACACCGAACCCTTCTTGATTCAAGCCTTCGCCGAAAAGCTCCGCTCGGTGCTGACGGACGCTCGAGAGGCTGCGGGGCGTGACGTGCCGGTTATTCTGACCGCGCACAGCGTGCCCGAACGCACCATCGCCGCCGGCGACCCCTACGACCAACAAGTGCGGGAAACCGCGGCACGGGTCGCTGAGACTGCTGGTTGCCAGCTGTGGTCTTCTGCGTATCAGAGCCAAGGCATGACGGGAGAGCCCTGGCTCGGGCCGACGGTGGAATCCGTGCTCGAAGAACTGGCCGGGGCAGGGCACCGACACGTCATCGTTGCTCCTGTGGGCTTCCTTTGTGACCACGTGGAAGTCCTCTACGACATTGACATCGCGCTCAAGGACTACGCGCGCACCAAAGGCCTGCGGCTCTGGCGCACCGAGTCGCTGAACGACAGCCCGTTGCTCATCGAAGCTCTTGCCTCCTTGGTTCTGCCCCGTGTGCGGCTGCGGGCCTCCACCACCGCCTCTTAAGGCAGGCTCCCGTGACGCCTAAACGCATCGCGGTCATCGGCGGGGGAATCTCCGGCCTCGCGGCGGCCTACTCTCTCGCTGAAGCTCGCCGTGGCGGCGCGCCGGTCGAGGAGTATCTGTTCGAAGCGAGCGAGCACCTGGGTGGCGCCTTGCGAACGGAGGAATTGGGCGGCTGCTTGGTCGAAGCCGGCGCCGACTCCTTTCTGACCGAAAAGCCCGAAGCTAGCGAGCTCTGCCGAGAGCTAGGTCTGGGAGACGAACTTATCGGCTCGAATGATGAGCAACGTCGGACACTCATCGTGCGCTACGGGAAGTTGCTTCCGTTGCCGGCGGGCCTGGAATTCTTTGTTCCGCGCCGACCGTGGAGCCTCTTCAGCACCGCGCTGCTCTCCCCGGGCGACAAACTGGCTGTGGTCACCGAAGTGTTCCAACGACGCCGAGCTGCTCGCGGCGATGAATCCGTGGCCGGTTTTGTGGAGCGGCACTTCGGCCGGGGCTTTGTGGAGAACATTGTCGACCCGTTGCTCGCCGGCATTTACGGGGGCGCGAGCGAGCAGCTCAGCGCCGGAGCCGTGCTGCCGCGGCTGGTCGAGCTGGAGAGGACACACGGCAGCCTGGTGCGCGGCCTGTGGCGCGCCCGCGCAAAACAGGAGAAAGCGCCGGGGCAGCCATTGTTCACCACGCTGGGGAGCGGGCTGGGGACGCTCGTGGCTGCTCTCCGCGCCCGGCTCGAAGACACTCGGACGATGCGCCAGCGCCACGCCGCCGGTGTGACCCGCATTGCGAGCGCAGGCGGGCAAGGGCTACGCGTCCTCTTCCACATCGGAGAATCCTTCGACGCTGATGCGGTCATCCTGGCGGTGCCGGCGCACGAGGCGGCGCGATTGCTCGAAACTTACGACCCGCAGTTGGCCGACCACCTGGTTGAGATTCCCTACAGCTCATCTCTGATCGTCGCCCTGGGCTACGACGCCGCGGTGCAGGAACGTCTGCCCGCAGCCTTCGGTTTTCTGGTGCCGCGGCGCGAGCCCCTGCGCATGGTGGCCTGCACCTTCGTGGCCAACAAATTTCCCCACCGCGTGCCCCCCGACCGGACCCTGCTGCGGTGCTTCTACGGCGGCGTGCGCGACGAAGCGGTGCTGGAATTGAACGACCAACAGGTGGTCGAGCTGGCACGGCGGGAATTGGAGGAAGTGCTTGGTCTGGCGGCTCGGCCGCGCTTCTTCGCCGTCTACCGCTGGCGCAAAGCCCTGCCGCAGTACACCGTGGGCCACCGCGAACGCCTGGAAGCCGTCCACCACCGGCTCACCGGGCACAGAGGACTCTTCCTCTGCGGAAACGCCTACGACGGCATCGGTGTCTCCGACTGCATCCGCTCGGGGAAGACCGCCGCGGAAGCTTGCCTGCACGAAGTGGCAGCGCAGGACAGGGAATCGAAGGTCGAAACCGCCTTTTGACTTTTGCGCAGCCCGATGCCAGAATGATTGAGAGAATCCTGAGAGGAGACTGAATGGAAGCTTCCACCAGCGCGCAGCCGGTGAAGGGATACACGGCCCCGCCCATCCAAAAGCGCGAGCCCAAGTCCACCGGGATGACCAACAAGCGCAAGAAGGTCCCCAAGATTCTGGCAGTCATCAACGAGTGCTGCACGGGCTGCGCGGGTTCGCCGGCCTGCGTCGACTACTGCCCGGTGGAAGACTGCATGTACTGGGTTCCGGATCCCGACCATCTTCCCTTCGGCGTGATTCGCGTCGACCCGCTGCTGTGCATCGGCTGCAAACTCTGCACGAGCAAAGGCCCCGAGGGCACCTTCCTGGAGGGCTGCCCGTGGGACGCCATTGACATGGTGCCCGCAGAGGAATGGGAGGGCGTGCACGGCAAGCTGCCGTACTGAACGGGCCTAACTGGTCTTTTTCGCGCCGCTCGCTTCCAGGTCTTTCTGTGCGCGGCGGCGAATCGCTTCGGCGGTCAGGGCCGCTTGCTGCTGGATTCGTGCCGGCATTCCGGCCGCGCCGCGCGCATAGCGCTCGACCTCGGGCAGGTCTTCCGGCTCCCCGATCAGATAAAGGGCGCGCAACGCTTCCCACACCTGCGTCTCTTCCGGGGCCAGCATCGCTACTGGCTCGTCCCGGCTGACGGCGGCGCCGTCGCGCACCAACCAGCGCTCGAGGGTTCCTGGCAGCGGAGAGCGTAGCTCTCCTTCCTCCTCTTCACCGGCGCGGATGTGCCCCAAAAGCGTCCCCGGGTTCACCGGATCGCCCGGCTTCAGGCGGACGGCCAGAACGCCAGGCTGCGGCGCGGTGATGGCATGAGGCCGCAGCATCGCTACAATCTCCCGCCTGCCGCGAGAATCCCCAAAACGTACCAGCGACAGGGCTGCGTTGCGCCGCACCAAAGGGTTCGGGTCATCCACCAGCACAAGCAGCGCCGCGTGGAATTCCTCTGATTGATTGTCCTGCCCCATCACCCAGGCGACGGTGGAGCGAATCTCGGGCAGCTCGTGGCCCGCCAGGGCGCGCACCTGCGGATACCAACGGCGCGCCGACGGGTCGCCGCGTTCCATCCGCTCCGCCAGTTGCACCAGAGCGTGCTGCGTGCGACGTGGGTGCTTGCTCTCCGCCAGGTACTCGCCTGTTTCCTGTTCCGTCAGCGTGCGCCCAAACCACGTGCCCCGCCAGAACAGGAACGGAACCAGAACAAAAAGGAGCACGAAAATCATCAGCAGGAACGGCGGACGCCGCTTGTGCTGCGGCGCGGCCCGCTCGGAATCGGGGCCGAGTGGGGAAGGGGTCAAGAGCGTACTGTCATTGCGCTGCGAGTTGAATCGTCCAAGAGAATAACACACTCTACGGCGCGGGATAGAGGTGGTAGAGCATCCAATAAACCACCACGCCGGTCACGGAAACGAATAACCATAGCGGTAGCGTCCAGCGCGCGATGCGCTTATGGCGGTCGAACTGCTCCCGCCAGGCGCGGTAGAGCGTAACCAAGGCCAAGGGCAGAATGGCCACGGCCAGCACCACGTGCGGTATCAGGATGGAGAAGTAAATGACGCGGATGACGCCGCGCCCGGGGAAGGGTGTCGCCCCGTGGTAGTAGTGGTAGTAGAGGTAGGAGGAAAGAAAGAGCGTCGAGACCAGGAAGGCCGACACCATGCAGGTCTTGTGCGCCGTCACCTGCCGGCGGCGGATGAAGACGTAGCCGGTGACGAGCAGGACCGCACTGGTCGCGTTGAGCGTGGCGTTCAGGGTGGGCAGAACCGACAGCGGAATCACGGGGCACAGGCCGGCACGACTACGCCGCGTGGTCTCACGCGCGCTTTTCGACGCCCGACTCGGGCTTATCTTGTTTGCTTTCCGGATTGGCAGGGGCCGCGGCGGGCGCCCGACGTCGGAGCCGCTCCAGCAGCCCGGCATCGTAAGCCAACCAGAGAGCGCAAAAGCCAAAGACGAGCGCCAAGGTCAGGCACACCGACAGGAGCAAGAGATTGTCCAGCGTCAGCCCCTCGCCGAAGACGAGCGACCAGCCGATCACGCCCAGACTCAGCACAGCCATCAGGAGACAAAACACAATCAGCGCGATCACTTCGCGCATCTAGGCCGCCTCGTCTTCGAGAACCGGACTCATCCTTTACTGCTTGTCCAGCATCAAGAGCCCGAACAACAAGGGCAGATAAACCACCGTGGCGTGTAGCAGCCAGCGCGCGTTGGCTTTCGAGGGCTTGCGCGCCACGCGCAGGCTGACCGAGAGGAAGGCTACCCCCAGCAGCAGCGCGCCCCAGTAGTAGGTCCTCCCAGCCATTCCCACCAGTGTGGGAGCCAGCCCGAGGGGAAGCAGCGCCAGGGAATAGAACACGATTTGCACGGCCGTGGCGCGCCCTGTCGAATCCATCACCGGCAGCATCCGCATGCCGGCGCGGTCGTAATCTTCCCGATACATCCAGGCAATGCTCAAAAAGTGCGGGAACTGCCAGAGAAAGAGGATGGCGTACAAGATCCAGGCTTCGAGCGTGAGCGTGCCCCGAGCGGCCGCCCAGCCGAGGAGCGGCGGCATTGCGCCGGGAAACGCGCCGACAGCGGTGCACCACACCGTCTTTTTCTTGAGCGGGGTATAGAAAAACAGATAGGTCGCCCAGGTGAGAAATGCCAAGCCGCTCGCCAGCAGGTTCACCCTGAAAGCGAGGTAGACAACCCCGCCGACCGAGAGCACGGCCGCGAACCACAATGCGGCCGCCGGTTCGAGGCGCCCGGCAGGCAGCGGCCGGCGCGCCGTGCGCCGCATCAAAGCATCGTCGGCGCGCTCCCAGAACATGTTGAAGGCTGCCGTCCCGGCGGAGACCAGGCCGGTGCCCAGGAGGGTGTGAAACAAAAGCGCCCAGTCGAGCGCACCTTCGGTGCCGAGATAGAAACCAGCTAGGGCGCTCACCAGCACCAGCCCGGTGACCTCGGGCTTGGTCAGCTCCCAGTAGTCGGCCCAGTGGACGCTGTGCGGCCGGGGCGCAGCGGTCAGGCAGTGGGGCGCGCTGGTCATCCGACCGCCTTCTGGGCCGCGGCGCCCAACTGCATCGCCTCGCGGGGCCGGGCGAGACAGCGATAGCAGGTGAGTGTCAAGACGACGCTCGTGGCAAGAATCAACGCGCCCACGCCCACGTGGGCCACCGTGAGGACGACCATGGACGGCTCCGGCTGGGGCGCTTGCGCGGACGCCGCACGGGCGAAATACGCCAAGGCTCCGAGGACAAGCTGAATCACTAAAAATGCACCCAACAGGAACACCGGCCGGCACAGCGCCGCCCGCTGGCGATGCCGTTGCCAGACACGCCTCACACACCACGCAATCAGGAACGCGACGACCGCGGCGCCCGCCAAGTGCGGAACAAGGCCGAGCGCGGAGTGGCGATAGGCGGCTCCCAGGACGAGCTGGAGGAAAACCGCGGCCGTGGTGGCGGCGCTTAGGTGTCCGAGCCAGAGCGAATCGGCGTCCTCCGCGCGCACCGGCGGGCTTTGCCAGCGCGGGCTGGTGACGAGCGCTAGGCTAACCGTCAGGCAGAAGAAAAGCTGCGCCAGCGAAGCGTGAGCGATGGAGACGGGGCGGGGAAGCAGGAGCAGAACGGTAACACCGCCGAGGAGACCCTGCGCAACCACGGCGGCCAGCGCGACCCAGCCCAGTTTGCGCACCCAGGCGCGCGGCTCACGCCGCCAGAGCCAAAGGGTCAGCCCGATGGTCAAGAGCCCGACAAAGCTCGCCACCAGGCGATGGCCGTGCTCGTAGACAATGTTGCCCACCATCGGCGGCATCAAGGAGCCATAGGAGAGCGGCCAGTCGGGAACGGCCAGGCCAGCGTCGTTGCTTGTCACGAGAGCGCCAGCCAGCAGCAACACGAACGTAGCGCTGGCCATCAACACGGCGAAGCGGTGGAGCGCGCGGCTGGTCGCACCCCCCCTCGCAGCAGGCGTAGATTTGGCTTGCTTGGTGTTCACCCGCCCCGAACCTTCGAGATAGCTGCCATTGGTTGGAACGGCACTAGTCGCCCGCTCCGGAAGGCGAGAAGGTGAATTCCACCGTCTTCGTTTCCTTGGCGGCGACGGTGACCTGCTGGGTCAGCTCGCCGTACTTTTCGTGCCACGCGGCCAGCGTGTAGTTGCCCGGCGGCAGTCCTTTGATTTCGAAGCTGCCATCCGCGGCCGTCACCGCGAAGAAGGGGTGCTTGACGACCGCGAGATAACTCCGCATCCAGGGGTGGATGTTGCACTTGACCGGAATCGCCACTTCCTCACGGGCAAACTTTTCCACCAGCTTGTCGGCCCCCGGCGGTTGCGAGCGGTTCCACTCGCGGTTGACCGAAGGAACGGGATGGATGTTGTGCGTGGTCTGGTCGCTGTTCAGAAC
>JACPRL010000065.1 GCA_016189965.1 Acidobacteriota bacterium
CATCGGCGGCGGGACTATCCCGCGGCCGGGCGAAGTTTCCCTGGCGCACAACGGCGTGCTCTTTCTCGACGAACTGCCCGAGTTCCAGCGCAACGCGCTGGAGGTCTTGCGGCAGCCGCTCGAAGACGGCGTGGTGACGATTTCGCGCGCCGCCACCAGCCTGACCTTCCCGGCGCGCTTCCTGCTAGTGGGAGCGATGAACCCGTGCCCGTGCGGCTTTTTCAACGACCCGACGCGCGAGTGCCGCTGCACGCCGACGCAGATCCAGCGCTACGTCTCGAAGATTTCCGGGCCGCTGCTCGACCGCATTGACATCCACATTGACGTCCCGGCCGTGCGCTACCGGGAGCTGCGCGGGCCGGCGCCGGCCGAGGATTCCGCCGCCGTGCGCGGGCGCATTGCGCGGGCGCGCGAGCGGCAACTGGAGCGCTTCCGCGGGGACAAGATTTACTCGAACACTCAGATGCCCTCGCGGCTGATTCGCCACTACTGCCAGATTGACGCGGCCTCGGAGAAGCTGCTCGAACATGCCATCACGCGGCTGGGGCTGAGCGCGCGCGCCCACGACCGCATCCTGAAGGTCGCGCGCACCATCGCCGACCTGGACGCGAGCGAGGCCATCGCCTCCAAGCACGTCTCCGAGGCGGTGCAGTACCGCACCCTCGACCGCACCTACTGGGCCTGAAGAGTTTGTGTCAGAACTTGCTGTTGATGCCCTCAGCGGCTAAAGCCGCATTGAAAAAGGCCGCATTTACGGCACGGTTGAAACCGTGCCCTGACGAAAATCGCGGGTTTTCACACAGACTCTGAAGCGGCCACAACCTGTGTTAGACTTGATTTGATGGGGCGTCTGGGCAGCATTGCGCTTCTGGCGGGGCTGATCGCCGGCGTGGTCTGGGCGGGGCGGCAGTCGGCGAACAACGCGAGCACGATTGACGCCGCCTGGGTGCGGACGCACGAGTACCAGTTGCGGCGCATCCTGAACCTGCCCGCCTCGGCGAGCATCGAGCTGAAGCAGGTGCGGGAGAGCGAAGAGCCGGACTACTTGCTGGCGCAGCTTGAGTTGGTCGAGGGGGAAGCGCGCGAGGAGCTGGAGCTTTACGTCAGCCGCGACGGGCGCCGCATCGTCTATGACCAGCCCTACGAGCTGGCCGACCCCTTCGGCGCCATCCGTGAGCAGATTCGGCTGGAGGAGGCGCCCTACCAGGGCGTCCCCGACGCGCCGGTGACCATCGTCGAATACGTGGACTACACCTGCGGGTACTGCCGCGCGTTCGCCTTGCAACTGGAGCAGCCGCTGCTGGCGCGCTACGGGGAGAAGGTGCACTTCGTCATCAAACAGTACCCGCTGGCCGGGTTGCGGGGCGCCTCGGGCGACGCGTCGCGCGCCGCGGTCTGCGCCTTCCGCGAGAGCAACGAGAAGTTCTGGGCGTTGCACAGCCGGCTGTGGCGCGAGCCACGCTGGCGCACGGGCCGCGCGGCGCTGCTGGAGGTCGTCGGCGCCGCCGGGCTCGAGCCGGACGCCGTGGCCGCTTGCATGAGTCAGCCGGAGACCGACGCGGCCATCAACCGTGACTTGCTCGAGGCGCGGCGTCTGGGTGTGGAGGGCACACCGGCCTTCTTCGTCAACGGGCGCCCAGTGCGCGGGCTGCCGCCCGGCAATACGTTCTTCCAGATCGTCGAGCAGGAACTCGCCGCGGCCAACCGGGAATAGCCACAAAGTCACAAAGACACAAAGAAAGATACTTCTTTGAAAGGCAGGAATTCGGTTTCTTCGTGTCTTTGTGGCTGGCAGACCCTTCGACAAGCTCAGGACAAGCAGGAATGTCTGCCCCACCAAGGGATAAAAGAGAGGGTAAAAGCTTCGAGGCAGGGCGAATGGTTTTAGAAACGGTTGCATAACTGGTGGCGCGTGAGCCGAAAAGCAGATCCTTCGACTCCGTCCCGCCCTTTCGTGGATTGTGTCGGCGCCCAGCGATACGGCCACGCGGCAACGCTCAGCGAGGATGGCAGCCGCCATCGCAGGAAAGGGCGGGACTTCGCTCAGGATGACAGCGCTGGGTGGGGGGTGGCTAGTTGTTTGCGAGCGGCCTAGTTTGCGCGCCCGTACTTTTTCAGGATGCTCTTCAGTTCATCCAGGGGAATGGCCTGGGCTTCGCGGCCTTGGTAGCCGCGGAGGGTGGTGGCGCGGAGCAGTGAGTTGTAAATGGCCTCTTCGGTGGCTTCGGCGACGGCTTGAAAGAGGGGTGAGTTTTCCGGATCGGCGAGCAAGGTCACAGAGAGTAACCAAAGCGGGTCACGGCGCTGCTGCGCGCTGCTGCGGAGGCGGATGCGCACGGAATCGGCGACGGAGAAGGCAATGGCGTAGTCGCCGCTGCCGTTAGAGAAGTCAGCGCCGGTGCGCGCCATCCTGGCAAAGGCGCGCCGGGCCAGCCGCTGGAGTTGGCGGGCATCGAGCGAAGCATCGGTGGCGACCACAATCATGCAGGAGCCACCCTGAAGGTCGCTGTAGGCATGGCGGCCCCATTCCTTGCCCACCGGCACGCCATCAATGCTGAGGATGCCACCGTAGTTGGTCTGCACCAGCACGCCCACGATGTAGCCACCCGCGGCGTCGGGTAGGTGGCGCGAGGCCGTCCCGATGCCGCCTTTGAAGTTGAAGGCGCCGGTGCCGGTGCCGGCGCCGACGGAGCCTTCTTCGACCGGGCCGTCGGTGGCCACACGCAATGCTTCAAGAAAATGTTCGCGACGCAGCGGGCGCTTTCGGATGTTGTTGAGCCAGCCGTCGTTGGTTTCGCCGACGACGGGGTTGACCGAATGCACGTCTTCATTGCCGGGCAGCGCCAGCGTGTAGTCGGCCAGAGCGGCGGCGGCCTCCCACACGTTCAGCGTGTTGGTCAGGATGATGGGCGTTTCGAGTTGGCCGAGCTCGTTGACCTGGGTGGAGCCGATGAGCTTGCCGAAGCCGTTGCCGACCACGATGGCGGCGGGGACCTTTTCCTGAAAGATATTGCCGGGATGCGGGACGATGGTAGTAGCGCCGGTGCGGATGTCGTCGCCCTCGATGAGGGTGAAGTGGCCTACCCGGACGCCGGGGACGTCGGTGATGGCGTTGAGCGGCCCGGGGGCGAAGGCGCCGGGCGCGATGCCCAGTTCGCGCGCGCGCGGGCGCGGGTGGGGTGAAGCGGGTTCGCCCGCCCAAACAAATCCAGTCAGCAGCAGCAACGCGACGAGTTCTAGACGACGCATAGAGTCCTCCCTATGGTGAAGTCGCGGCGATTGTACAATGAAAGAATGTTATGCTGAGCGCAGCG
>JACPRL010000078.1 GCA_016189965.1 Acidobacteriota bacterium
CTCCGCCACCAGCACCAGCGCCTCGCTGCCCGTCTTCGGCTCCGGCACCGCGAAGGCGGCCACGCAGCCGCGCCGCACGCCTTCGACCTCGGCCGCGATCTCCTCGATCTCCTGCGGGTAGAGGTTGCGCCCCGCCTTGATAATCAGGTCTTTCGTGCGCCCGGTGATGAAGAGCTCGCCCTCGGCCAGATAGCCCAGGTCGCCGGTGAGGTGCCAGCCGTCGGCGGTGCGCACAGCGGCTGTGGCTTCCGGGCTGCGGTGGTAGCCCTGCATCGCCGAGGGGCCGCGGAACTGCACGTGGCCTTCGACCCGCTCGCCGAGCGGCTGGTCAGCGTCGTCCACGATGCGCACCTCGTGCTCGGGCAGCGCGCGGCCCACGGAGACAAACCGCAGCGCGTCGGACTCCGACGCCGCCGCTGGCTCGGCGCGCCGCTCCTGCTGGAAAAGCGTGCGTTGGATGCGGTCAATGCGCGGCGGCCGGCCCACCGGCGCAAAGGTGAGCGCCACCGTGCATTCCGCCAGCCCGTAGACGGGCATCATCGCTTCGGCGCGGAACCCGTAGCGCGCGTAGCGCTCTGTGAAGCGCGCCAGTGTCTCGACGCTGATGGGCTCCGCGCCGTTCAGCGCCACGCGCCAACTGCTCAAGTCGAGCCCGGCCAGCGCCGCCTCCGGCACCTTGCGCGCGCAGAGCTCGTAGGCGAAGTTCGGTGCCGGCGAGAGCGTGCCGTGGTGGCGATGGAAGGCCCAGAGCCAGCGCTCCGGCCGGCGCAGAAACGCCACCGGCGACAGCACCACGATGGGCAGGCCGAAATAGAGCGAGAAGAGCCAGCAGCCGATCAGCCCCATGTCGTGGTAGAGCGGCAGCCAGCAGATGGTCACGTCGTCGGCCCGCACGGCGACGCCCTCGCCGATGGCGCGCAGGTTCGCCAGCAAGTTGGCGTGCGTCAGCACGATCCCGCGTGGATTCCCCGTGCTGCCCGAGGTGTACTGGATGAGCGCAATGTCGTCCGCCCGGGCAAAGTCCGCCCGCTCGTCCGTCGTGCCTGTGTCGAGGGAAGGCGGGAAGCTGAAGGTGCGCGCGAGCTGCTCGGCCGTGACGACACCAGCAAGCGAACGAACGCGCGGCTTGAGCAACCACGCCAGCCGTTCCGCCTGCCGGAAGGTCACCAGCAGCCGTGCCTCGGCGTTCGCCAGGATGGCCGTCTGCCGCTCGGCGTACTCTTCGATCTTGTCGGCGCGGAACGGCGGATAAATTGGCACCGGAACGGCGCCGGCGAGCAGCGTACCGAAGAAGGTGAAGAAAAACTCCGCCCCGGTGGGCAGCATAATCGCCACCGCGTCACCGCGGCCGACCCCATGAAAGGCCAGCCCGCGCGCTACCGCCGCCGCGCCCTGCAGCAACTCGCCGTGGATGATCGTCGTCGCTTGCTCGTCGTCTTCCCACAGATGAAGGTGCGTGGCCGACGCACCGTAGCGCGCTCGCAGCCATAAGACTTCTGTGAGCGTCTTGGCCTCCGGCGCCACGGCGCGCCGCTCGGCTTCTGCAATCTGCGGATTCGCCTGCATCAATGCCTGCGAGAGAAGGTTTGCGCGCAAGTGGGGCTGATGATACTCGCCTGGCGAGCGGAAGGCAACCTCAGGCGCTCGCCGCCGCGCCGACCACCGAGAACTGAATTTTCTTTAGCAGCCGGTCAATGCGATCCACCCGCACCCGCACATGGTCGCCCAGGCGGAAGGCGGGCGCGTCGGGCACCCGGTTGCGCCGCCCCGGCGCGATGCTGCGCGTAGCTTCGCGATAGAAGTAGTCAGCGGCCGGGTCGAGCGTTTCGAGCGGCACCAAGCCCTCGATGAACAGCTCCAGCAGCTCCACCCAGAAGCCGAACTTGGTCAGCCCGATGACCAGGCCGTCGAACTCTCCGCCCAGGTGCTGCTCCATGAAGTCGAGTTTTTTCAGGTCGACCAGCTCGCGCTCGGCGTCGTCGCCGCGGCGCTCGGCCTCGGAGGATTCCGTGGCGATGGATTCGAGCTCGGCCAGCGAGAGCGGCCCGCGCAGCTCGGCTTCCGCGGCGGCCTGCTTCCGGCTCGCCGCCGGCGCGCTCCCGCGCACGTGGTAGAGCTGGCGACCCAGGCGCGCTGGCTCGCCGCGCGCCGCAGCCGTCGGCTCCACCTCCTCGCGCCGCAGCTCGAGCAGAGCCCACTTGAGCAGACGGTGCACGATGAGGTCGGGATAGCGCCGGATGGGCGAGGTGAAGTGCGTGTAGCAGCGCGTGGCGAGGGCGAAGTGGCCCACGTTGTGCGGCGAATAGCGCGCCTGCTTGAGCGAGCGCAGCATCAGGTAGCAGAGGATGCGCTCTTCCGGCCGCCCGGCGATTTTCTCTGTCAACTGCTGGTAGTGCCACGGCGAGATGTCAATCCGCTCGGGAATTTCAAGCGTCTGCAGTCGGCCACGGCCCCGCCCGGGCCGCGGCCGCTCCCGCACGCGCACGCTGCGAATCAGGCGCTCGCTGATGCCCAGCGAATAGCCGAAGCTCGCCGCAATCTCTTCGAACTCGAGCACCTTCAGCGGGTCCGGCTCCTCGTGGATGCGGTAAATGGCCGCCACGGCCTGGCGGGCGAGGAAGCCGGCCACGGTTTCGTTCGCCGCCAGCATGAACTCCTCGATCAGCCGGTGAGCGATGTTGTGCTCGCTGCGCGTGATGCCGACCATCTGCCCGCGCTCGTCGAAGCGGATGAGGGGTTCGGGCAGGTCGAAGTCAATCGAGCCGCGCTGCTCCCGCTTGTCGTTCAGGATCAGCGCCAGCTCGCGCATCTTGTCGAACTCCGGCGCGAGCGCAGCGTAGCGCTCCTGCACTGCCGTGTCGCCCTCCAGCGCCGCGTTCACCGCGGTGTAGGTCATCCGCTCCGCCGAGCGGATGACTCCTTCGGCGAACCAGTAGTTCTCCACCTCGCCGCGGGCGTCGAGCTCCATCAGGCAGGAGAGCACCAACCGGTCCACCTGCGGGTTGAGCGAGCAGATGCCGTTCGAGAGCTCGACCGGCAGCATCGGCACCGCCCGGTCGGGGAAATACACCGACGTACCCCGCAGCCGCGCCTCGCGGTCGAGCTCCGAACCCGGCCGCACGTAGTGCGACACGTCGGCGATGTGCACCTGCAGCCGCCAGCGCCCGTCGGCCCGCCGCTCGACATAGACCGCGTCGTCGAAATCCTTGGCGTCTTCGCCGTCAATCGTCACGATGGGCAGATGGCGGAAGTCGTAGCGGTAGACCAACTCGTCCGGCTCGACCCGCTGCGGCGCCCGCCGCGCCTCGCTCAGCACCGCTTCGGGGAACTGGTAGGGCAGGTGGTACTTGCGGATGATGAGCTCGACGTCCAGCCCGAATTCCCCCGGCTGCCCCAGCACCTCCACCACGCGCCCCCGCGCCAGTCGGCTCGCCGCGTCGGGGTAGTGCGTGATCTCCACGTTCAGCATCATCCCATCGAGTTCTTTCGCCGACGGCGGCGCGCCCGGCGCAGAAATTTTTTCCGCCCCCCGCGGAATCAGCACCGTCTGGCGCAGGCGCGCGTCGTAGGGCTCGACGTAGTTGTAGTTCGGCCCGCAGCGGAACTGTCCCACCACCGTCGGGTGCGCCCGCTTATCGATCCCGACGATGCGCCCTTCCACTCGCCGGCTTCCTCCCGGGGGAGCGCCTCTGCGCCCTTCGCTCATCCGCACGCGCACCCGGTCGCCGTGCATGGCTTCGCCCATCGCGCTCGGCGGGATGAAGACGTCGCCCTCCATCCCGGGAATCGGCTTGTCGGGAATCACGAAGCCGTAGCCATCGCGGTGCGCCACTAGCCGACCGGTGACGCCGCCCCGCGCCGCCTTCGGCGACGCGCGCAGCCTGACGACTACTTTGCCGGGGGCGGGCGCAGCCTAGCCCGTGGCGGTCGTCACTTTTCTCGGCACCCAGTGCGCCGGAAAGTAGCGCCCGCCCTGCACCTCCGCCACCCGTCCGCTCTGCACCAGCCGCCGGAGCATTTTTTTCAAGCTGTGGCGCTCCTCTCCGTGCGCCTCGAGCTGGCTCGCTAGTTCCCGCACGCTCAGCGGGTAGCGCGCTTCCTCCAGCGCCCCGAGGACATCGGCTTCTCGGATTTCGTCTCTTCTGCTCGCCATCGCCGCCACTATACCAGAGTACCCCGCGCGAAGTGGTGCGTGAGCAGCCTGTGGCATCCCCGATTTTCGGTGAGGAGTGAGAATCGCGTGCTAGACTTTTCTGAGGGCCTAAGGAATAGGGATGACCAGAACTGTATTCTGCGCCATCACCGGGGGGTTGCTGTCCATAGCTCTCTTCGCCTCAACCGTTGCTGCACAAGATACCGCTTGGGACAGGTACTGGC
>JACPRL010000070.1 GCA_016189965.1 Acidobacteriota bacterium
CTGCAACTCGGGGGACTTCTTCTGGCGGTGGGCGTCGCGCCGCACGCGATAGCAGAAGAGTTCCATCTGAAGGACGGAACGAAGATCCAGGGAAAGATTGTGGGCTACGAAAAGGACGCGTTCCGGGTGGAGACCTCCTTCGGCTTCGCCATCATCTACAAGGACCGCATCGCGCGGATTGTCTTCGACGAGCCGGCGGCGGCGGAAGCGGCTGCGCCCAAGGAGAAACCTGAGCAGACGACAAAGGAAGCCACAGGCGGTGAGACACGCTCGGCGCCCGAAGCGACGAGCCGCGCCAGCCGGGTGGGGTCGCCGGCTCTCGCGGCGGCGCCGGCGCCGATCGTGGAGAACGTCACCGGGACGGAGTACGTCAACCACACCTACGGCTTCCGCTTGTTCAAGCCGCCTACCTGGCGTTCCTATCCGCAGTTAGTGCGGTCGCAAACGCCGCTAGTGGCCGCTCTGGGAACGCCGGACGAGACGACCCTGCTGCTGATCGGCCACGAGATCTCGCGCGGCGACGTGGCCGACTATGCCCGCGGCGACGAGCGCACGCTGCGACAGTTCTACAAGGACTACCGGCGCGTGAGCGAACGGGCGACGACGGTAGCGGGCTTCCCGGCCATTGAACGCCGCTTTACCGGCACGGCCGAGGAGCGCTTCTGGACCGGGCTGGCCATCTACGTGGCGCACGGGCAGCACTATTTCACCTTTCTCGGCTTGACCGCGGCGGGCGAGATGACCAGCCTGCAGGAAACCGTGCTGCGCAAGGTGACCAATAGTTTGGAATTCCTCCCCCGGCAAGAATCGCCTTAGCAGCCATTGCACGGCTCATCTCGAGACTAACCGCAGGGGCTAAAGCCCCTGGTTTTTTGATGGCCTTTCGGCACGGCTGAAGCCGTGCCCTGACGAAAGCACTCGGTTTTCACACAGACTCTAAAGCCACCGGTTTTTGTCTGCTTGCCGTCAGGGCTCCCTTCGGCAAGCTCAGGGTCTCCGCTGCGCTCCGAGAAGCCCTGACCGCCTTACAGAACTTGCACAACAACCCCTAACAGGGATGCTGAAAAAGTCGCACTTTGTCATTCCGAGCGGAGCGAGGAATCTGCTTGTCCGTGGCAACGGGTTGAAGAAAAAGCAGATTCCTCACCGCCAGGGCAGGCAAGGGTTCGGAATGACATGGGCACAGGGTTTTTCAGCACGCTGCTAATCCGAGAGCGGGCCGCCGCCGAGCGCCACCAGCGTTTCCGCATAAAATGTCACGCGGCAGCCGATGATGCGGCTGCCCGGAAACAACCGCCGCATCTCGCGCGCGCTCAGCAGCCGCAGGGTGGGATAGGGTTTCTTGCCCAGCGCGCGCACCAAGCGGTTCTGCCAGGGCAGGGGGAGAAACTGCACGAAGGGCAGATGGTAGTGCGGCTCGACTGGGAACCACAGGTTCGGCGTGGTGATGAACCAGGCGCGGCCGACGCGCTGGACTTCCTCGGCGAAGCGCTGCTGCGCCTCCCACCCGGGAAGATGCTCGAGGACGGCGTTGGAGTAGACGATGTCGAAGGACTGGTCGGCAAAGGGGAGCGCGCAACCGTCGAAGACCACCGCGTGCACGTTGGGGAAGCTGCGGGCATAGTCCACCACGTCGCGGTGGGAGAGGCCGCCGCCGACGATGCGCTCGGCGTGGGCGTAGAAACTTTCGAACTGCTCCGCCAGCCCGATGGTTTGCCCGCTGGCGCCGATGTTGAGAATCTGCGCGTCGGGCGCGGGATGGAGAAACTGCTCGAACAGCCGGTACTTTTTCTCGCGCGACTTCCGGTGCAGGTAGGCAAAGAGCGAATTCATAAGGAAGCGTGAGCTTACAGAAAGACAGTGGGGGCGAGCAACAAGAGACGAGGGTCGCACACGTGGGAGCAGGTTAAGCAAAAGCAGATCCCTCGCCGCCAAGGCAGGCAAGGGCTCGGGATGACACCTTGTGTTTGGGACTTTGTGGCTAGAAGCGGTTGCAAAACTACGGGAGGCGGGGACACCCAAACAGGGTTTCCCCGCACCCCTTCCACGGTGGCGCTGCGCGCAGCTTTCTTTCGGCGGGGCTAAAGCCCCTAGTTTTTTGGGGGCGTTCTTATGTCAGGGCTAAAGCCCTGACCCCATGAACGAAGCGGGCGGTGGAACCCTGAAGGGTTCCGCTACATCGCGTGTCGCTCCCGCCGTAGCGGAAGGCTTCAGCCTTCCAGGCAAACTTGGGAGGCAGAGTGGGCTTAGTATTTCGTGACTTCGGTGAAGTGGAAGTTGGCGACGCGCATCGGTGGGATGACCATCTCGAAGGACTCCTCGCCGGCGGCGCGCACGGCGGGGCCGAGAAGCTCGACCTGGTTGAGCATCTCCTTGAGGCTCTGGTTGAAGCGCAGGTTGCGCACGGCGTGGTGCACGCGGCCGTTCTCGACCAGGAAGGTGCCGTCGCGGGTCATGCCGGTGAGAATTTTTTCGTAGGGGTCGACCTCGCGGATGTACCACAGGCGGGTGACGAGGATGCCGCGCTCGGTGGTGCGAATCATTTCATCGAGCGAAGTGTCGCCGCCGGCGAAGACCAAGTTGAGCGGCGCTTCGCCGTATTCGTTGGGGAGGAGCAGGCCGTGGCCGGTGGGCAGAGCGTTCATCTTGCGGGCGGTGTGGCGGGCGTAGACCAGGTTGCAGAGGTCGCCGTGGTCCACGAGCTGGACAGCCTGGCGGGGGATGCCTTCGCCGTCCCAGGGGGCACCGGACTGCAAGGGGTGATAGACGTCGTCATAGATGGAGATGTTGTCGCCGAAAACTTTCTGGCCCATTCGGTTGGTGAAGCAACTGCGTTTGTCGAGCACGGCGGTGGCGGCGAAGTCGTAGAAGAGGAAACCGACGAGGTCGAGCACGGCGGCGGGTTCGAGGATGACGGTGTAGCGGCCCGGGGGGATTTCGCGGGGCTCGCGGTTGGCGAGGGCTTTTTCGCAGGCGCGGGCGGCCAGCGCTTCGACATCGAGGTGGGCGGCGCGGGTGAAGTTGCCCTTGGCCCAGCCCGAGCCGCCGTTGAGGAAAGTAACCGAGAATTCGCCGCGGGTTTCCGTGTGGAAGGCAAAGAGGCCGCGGGAGTTGAGGAGCGCCTGCGTGACGGCGGTGTTGGAGAAAATGCCGGCGGCCACGAGGCCGCTCTCGTCGGCTCGCTTCACCACGCGCGCGACGGCCTCGGCGCGAGTGTCCGGCGTGAGGCCGGCGGTCTGCTCGCAGAAGCGCTCGACGGGAAAGTAGGACTGCGGCTCGGGCAGCGGCAGCAGGTCGGGGTTGCGCGGCTGCAGGCGGGCGGAGGCCAGGGCGCGTTCGGCGGCGCGGCGGAGGGAGGCTTCGTCGGTCTTGTTCGTGGTCGCCCGCGCGGTGCGGCCCTCGACGAGGGCGCGGACGGAGACGTGCAGCGCTTCTTCGGCCACGTTCTGGTGGATGGTGTTGTTGGCGAAGCGGGTGAGGGCGGAGCGGGTGGCTTCGAGGAAGACTTCGGTTTCCTCGCCGCCGAAGCGGCGGACGGTGTCGAAGATTTCCCGGCAGCGCGCCTCACTGAGCATAGGCGACTCCCACCAGCACGTTGCGGAAGCGCGCGGGAGCGGCGCCGTGGCCGGTGCCCATGGTCTGCATGGGCTGGCCCTTGCCGCAATTGGGCGTGCCCCAGAGCGTCCAGTGGCGGCGGCCGCAGATGGCGTCGCAGGAGTTCCAGAACTCGGTGGTGATGCCGCTGTAGGAGGGGTTCTTCAGCATGCGAGTCTTCTTGCCGGCTTTGATCTCCCAGGCGATTTCGGTGCCGAACTGGAAGTGGTAGCGGCGGTCGTCAATGCTCCAACTGCGGTTGGTCTCGAAGTAGAGGGCATCGTCGGTGTCGGCGAGGAGGGCGTCGAGCGACCAGGTGCCGGGGAGCAGGCTGACGTTGGTCATGCGGATGAGGGGAATGCGGTTCCAGCTTTCGGCGCGCATGGTGCCGCCGGAGCGCGGCAGGCCGATGACCGGTGCGGTTTCGCGGGAGCTCAAGTAGCCGACGAAGCGGCCGTCCTTGATGATGTCAATGCACTGGGCGGGGACGCCTTCATCGTCATAGCCGAAGGTGCCGAGGCCGGGGCCGTGCTCGAGCCGCGCGTCGGCGACGACGTTGACGATGTCGGAGCCGTACTTGAGTTGCCCCAGTTGGTCGAGGGTGAGGAAGCTCATGCCGGCGAAGTTGGCTTCGGTGCCCAGGACGCGGTCGAGCTCGATGGGATGGCCGATGGATTCGTGGATTTGCAGGGCGAGCTGGGAGCTGCCGAGGATGATGGTGCGGCGGCCCTGCGGGCACTGCTCGGCCTGGTGCAGGGCGACGGCCTCTTCGGCGATGCGGCCGGCGTTCTCGACCAGTTGCAGGCCTTCGATGAGCTCGTAGCCGGCGCAGGCGTGCTGGCCGCCGAAGGAGTTGGGGTAGCTGCACTTCTGGATTTCGCCCTCGGCAAAGGAGGTGGCGACGAGGCCCGCGCCGGAGCTGAGGCGGGTCTGGCGAATCTCGCTGCCCTGCGTGCTCAAGAAAAGCTGCTCCTGGCGCGCGAAGGCCATCGAGCCTTCGGCCAGCGTGACGCCCGCGACGCGGCGCATCTCCTGGTCGGCGCGGAGGAGGAGGTCAACCAGAGCGTCGAGCGGGACATCGAAGGGGTCCTTTTCGATGGGGGTTTTCCAGACCGCGGTGATTTTCTGCTCGGGGGCGAGGACGACGTCTTTCTTTTTGACGCGGGCGCTGGCGCGGGCGATGGCGACGGCGCGGGCGGCGGTCTCGGAGATTTGCTCGCGGGTCAGTTGGTCGGTGGCGGCGAAGCCCCAGGCGCCGTCGGCGATGACCCGGATGCCGAGGCCGAGCGATTCGCTTTCAGAGACCGTGCCGACGGTGCCGTTCTTGGTGGAGAGGTTGCGGGAGCGGGCGTCGAGGAGGCGCACGTCGGCGTAGGTGGCGCCGCGGGCCACGGCGGTGTCAAGCGCCCAGGAGGCCCAGTCACGCATCAGAAACTACCTTTGAAACCACAGATGAACACAGATGAACACAGAAGCCACAAAGACACGAAGGCACGAAGAGCACGAAAAGCAGATTCCTCGCCGCCAAGGGCACGCAAGGGCTCGGAATGACAGATCTTCCTTCGTGTCTTTGTGACTTTGTGGCTAATGGTTCGTGAGGACACGCAAACAAACCACAGGTATCAGGTGCCTTCGGACCACGAGGCCAGGTAGCGCTGCTGCTCCGGGGTGAGGGCGTCCACCTGGATGCCGAGGGAGGCGAGCTTGAGGCGGGCGACCTGGCGGTCAATCTCTTCCGGGACGGGGTAGACTTTTTTCTCGAGCTCCGAAGCATGGCGGCTCAAGTATTCGACCGAGAGGGCCTGGTTGGCGAAGCTCATATCCATGACGGAGGCGGGGTGGCCTTCGGCGGCGGCGAGGTTGACCAGCCGGCCTTCACCGAGCAGGAAGAGCTTGCGGCCGTCGGCCAGGGTGTACTCCTCGACGTTATCGCGGGTGGTGCGCTTCGACTTGGCCAGCTTTTCGAGAGCCGGGAGGTCAAGCTCGACGTTGAAGTGGCCGGAGTTGGCGAGCACGGCGCCGCTCTTCATGCGCTCGAAGTGCTCGCGGACGATGATGTTCTTGTTGCCGGTGGCGGTGATGAAGACATCGCCGATGGCGGCGGCCTCGCGCATGGGCAGGACGCGGAAGCCGTCCATGGCGGCTTCGAGCGCCCGCGTGGGGTCAACTTCGGTGACCACGACGTGGGCGCCGAGACCGCGAGCGCGGGTGGCGATGCCGCGGCCGCACCAGCCGTAGCCAGCGACGACAACGGTGAGCCCGGCGATGAGGAGATTGGTGGCGCGCATGATGGCGTCCATGGTGGACTGGCCGGTGCCGTAGCGGTTGTCGAACAGGTGCTTGGTGAAGGCGTCGTTGATGGCGATGACGGGGTAGGCGAGCACGCCCTCGCGGGCCATGCTGCGCAGGCGGATGACCCCGGTGGTGGTTTCTTCGGTGCCGCCGCGGACGCCGGAAAGGATTTCCTTGCGTGCGGTGTGGGCGGTGTGGACCAGGTCGCAGCCATCGTCCAGGGTGATGTGGGGGTGAGTGTCGAGGGCGGCGTTGATGTGGGCGTAGTAGGTGTCCTTGTCTTCGCCGCGGATGGCGAAGACGGGAATGGCGAAATCGTTCACCAGCGCCGCCGCGGCATCGTCCTGGGTGCTGAGAGGGTTCGAGGCACAGAGGGCGACCTGGGCGCCGCCGTCGCGCAGGGTGACGGCGAGGTTGGCGGTCTCAGTGGTGACGTGCAGGCAGGCGGCGAGGCGGAGACCCTTGAGCGGCTGCTCCTTTTGAAAGCGTTCGCGAAGGCGGGCCAGCACCGGCATCTGCTGGGCGGCCCATTCGATGCGGAGCCGGCCGCGGTCGGCCAGCGCCAGGTCTTTGACGTCGCAAGCGATTCGTGTGATAGCCACGGTCTTTCTACCTCAGGGGCTTCCCTCGACTCATCCCGCCGTTGCGGGACTCGCTCGGGATCTTCGCTCGGCTCTCGCCTCGCTTCGAAAAGCCCCAATATATTATTGCTGCTCTCTAATGTCGCAGCTAAAGCTGCCACCCCAGTCCATGCTCTTCAACTGCTGAAGGGGGGGCTTCGCCCCCCTGACAGACAAGAATGTCTGTCCTACTACTGGCCTCCTCTAAGCTGCGGCCCCAGTCCAGGCTCTACAACTGCTGAAGGGGGGGCTTCGCCCCCCCTGACAG
>JACPRL010000074.1 GCA_016189965.1 Acidobacteriota bacterium
AGGGGAGAAATGCGTGGAGAACGCGTTGCCACGCATGAAACGGCCATTCCTGGGATGGTCCCCGACCGCCGGGAAGGGTGCGGCGGCTTCTAGCCAGACGTGGGCGGGTGTATTAGCATGGTGTAGAGGGCGAAGATGCGGAAGGGGTTGTGGCTGCTGGTGCTGCTGGCCGGGGTGGCGCCGCTCGCGGCGGCAGCGGCGGAGCCGTTGCTGCCGGCCGAGCTCGGCGGGGCGAGGCGGGTGAGTTGGAGCGAGGCGGAGGCGATGGACCTGGAGCGGCTGGTGGGGGCGCAAGCGGCTCTGCTGCGCGAATACGGCAGCCAGCGCGCCGAGCAGGCAACCTACCAGAGCGGCCGTGAGGAGTGGCAGGTGACGCTCCACACGATGCCGGATCGCAGCGCCGCTTACGGGGCGTTTACGCTGCTGCGCGCCGGGGGTTCCCTCGGCTTGGCTCCCTTCGGCTACGCTCAGGGCAGGCGGGACAGGGAGGCGGCGTCAGTAGGGGAGGCAGGCGCGCGGACAGCCGGCGGCTGGGTTTTCTATCAGGGGAACTACCTTGCGAGCGTCGCGGGGCGAGCCCCGGCCGGCAGCCTGCGGGCGCTGGCGAAGCTGCTCGAAAGCCGCAGCGGACAACAGGCCTCGCTTCCTACACTTCCCAGCTACCTGCCGGTCGAGGGGATGGTCGCGGGCTCTGACCGCTACCTGCTGGGGCCGCTGGCGTTGGGCCAGGTGGCGCCGCTGGCGCCGGGTGATTGGGCGGGCTTTGCCTACGGGGCGGAAGTTGAAGCCGCGCGCTATCGGGTGGGTGGCCGCGAGGCGCTCCTGCTGCTCGTCAGCTACCCCACGCCGCAGATTGCCCATCAGCGCCTGCGCGACTGGCGCCTGCTGTTCAACCTGAACGGGACTGGCGCGGCTGGGCGCCCGCTCGCTTTTGCCCGGCGCAAGGGCACCCTGGTGGTCTTCGTAGCCGGGCTGCCGTCCGCCGAAGCCGCCGAGCAGTTGATCGGCCAGGTAAGCTATCGGCCGGAGATTTCCTGGAGCGAACCGGCCGAACCCGAAGCCGATGAGAATTTCCTCTCCTCGATCGCCAACATTTTCGTCGGCACCGGGCTCTTTCTACTCGTCACTTTGGGTGCGGGGCTGGCCTTCGCGGCCATTCGGCTGGCCATCCAGTGGTGGCTCCCCGGTAAAGTCTTCCACCGCGCTCCCGACGGCGGGATCGTTGTGCTGAACCTGCAGCAACGCAAGTAAGTAGCAGAAACAAAGGAAGTTAACCCAAGCCGCTCTACCCTCCCCCTCCCTCTATCCCATTGAAAACAAACAGAAAACTCCCGTCATCGTCCAGCAGTTTCCGCTTGACACCGCACCGCTCCCTCTCTAGACTCTCCCCGCTGAGAGGTTGGCCCAACCGCGCACTGGGCCATACCTACTTTCCCCTAAAAGCCCCGGTCGGCAACGGCCGGGGCTTTTGCGTTGCGCACCAACACCCCAGCCGCCGATTACCTTTCTTCCCCACTCGTGTTACCTTATTGGCAGGCCGGCGTAGCTCAGTGGTAGAGCAGCCGATTCGTAATCGGCAGGCCATCGGTTCAAATCCGATCGCCGGCTCCACCTCCGTGGTCTCATCCCGCTTGTCCCGAGCTTGTCGAGGGAAACCCTGGCGTGCCTTTGCGGTGAGGGATCTGCTTTTGGTTGACGGAGCGGACAGCTCTGCCAGCGCCGCTCGCTCACGCCGCCCGACGCCGCAGCCGTGCGATGCTCTCCTCGAGCCGCCCGTGGATCTCTTCCAGCGGCGTCCCCGGCCGAACCACCCCGAACGTGCCCTGCGCTAGGTCCTCGGGCACGTACTCCTCCCCTTCCGGCGTCACAAACAGAAACACCGGCAACCGAATGCTCCGCCAGCAGATCTCCCGCAGCAGCCGGCACTCCGTCGTATAGTCCGGCACCGCCTCGCACACCGCTGCATCCACCGCGGCATTCTCCAGCAACTGCACCGCCTCGTAAGGGTCGGCTGCGTAGCGCAGCTCGTAGCCGTAGCGCCGCTTCAAGTCTTCCGCCATCTGCCGCAACGCCGCGCCCGGCTCGATCAACAGCAGCGTAACACTCTTCGCCTGCATGCCTCACCTCCTCAGCACCGAGCGCTCACACACTCCACCATCTCCGCCCGCCTCAGGGGCAGCACGCCGCCTGCCAACTCGCTCTGCCTCGCCCCACCGCTTCCTCTGCCCCTGCAACAACTTCCGCGCAGGTGCCTTCCCTGCCCGCTCTCGCAAGCGCCACCGCGCCCAGCCCGCCGCGCCTTTCAACCCACGTCTCCCTCCGCTCCCGACCCTCTGTGGAAGGCCCCTCTCATGCGTCGCGACGCGTCTTCTGACGCATTTCTCCCCCACCCCCGCCCCTACACCCTTCCCCGATCCGGCGCACCCGCCAGAAGCCAAGCAAGAGGGGAAGGCTGAAGCCTTCCGGTACGCCGGGTGAGGCGCGATGTAGCGGAACCCTTTAGGGTTCCACGGTTCTAGAAGGCGCGGCGGCGGAGCGCACGCCGGCGGGCCGGCTCCTGCCGCAGCCGGGCCTTGTACTTCTGGAGCTGCCGCCCCAGTTGCCCCAATCTCCTAGCGGCCGTGGCCGTTGCCGCCGGCCTTGCGCCGCGCGCGCTCCTGGCGCTCCAGCTCCTGCGTCCACTCCTGCAACCGCCCGGCCAGCCGCTGCTGCCGCGCGTGCTCGGAGTCGAGTTCCAGCAGCTCCTGCTTGAAGTTGAGGTCGAGCGGCAGCTCGGCGGCCAGGCGGAAGGAGAGCCAAGCCTCGCCGCTTCCCTCGAGCGGCGCCGGTTCCCGTTTCCCCAGCAGCCGCCAGACCCGGCCAAAGGACTCCAGCAGCGCGGTGCTCTCCGGCGCCTCTTCCGGCTCTTCTTCTTTCAGGTATTCCACCTGCCCCTCCCAGTAGGGCTTCTCGTCGAACACCTCCTCCAGCGCGAACCGCCGCCGCCCTACGGTCAGAATGTCCTTGCGACCGTCCTCGTACTCCTTCACCACCTGCACAATCTCCGCCGTGCAGCCCACCGACGCCACCCCTTCGCCCCGCCAGAGAATCACCCCGAACTCCCGCTTCTCTTGCAGACAGCGGCCGATCATGAGCTTGTAGCGCGGCTCGAAGATGTGCAGCGGCACCACCATCTCCGGAAACAGCACCACCTCGAGGGGGAACAGCGGCAGGGGTTGGTTGCTCATTGCAATCCCTGGTCCAACTTTACATCAGCTTGCCCGGGTAGGCCACGTCTCGCTACTTACTGCAAGATGCGAACTTCCTTAGCTTGGGACTTTACCCAAAGTTTTTGGGTAAAGTCCTGCCTTAGCTCCCTTGCACGAAACCGCAGTTCCATGATAATGACTTGGAGTTCGCCTTCGCCGCCGGCTCGTTGCAAACCGATGAAGAAGCTGGTGCTGTTCGCAGTCTTTATCCTCCTGAATGCCCCCGCTTCGGTCGCACAGTTGCGCAATGTGCGCTGGATTCTAGAACGAGCAAGAGACGCTGCAGGTACGGCGCCAAGCGAAGAGGACACTGAGGCCCGCACAGTTCTGGTTAGACTCGTTTGCTCCCTCGCCCAGGTCCAACTGAAGGCCGGGGACTGGGAGGCAGCCATCGCAACAGCGCGGTCTTCTCCAGATCCCTTCTGCCAAGCAAAAGTTCTCTCTCAGCTCGCGCTTGCCCGCAAGAAAAACGATGATCCATCCGGGGCGGTGGCTGCGCTGCAAGAGGCCTTGCAAGTCGCCCAGCATCAAAGACCGATATCCTCCCGGGGTCTGTTCCTGGGGGAGAACAACGACCCGCAATTTTGGCCCCGCGCCGTCCGCGAAGAGGCCTTTCAACAAAGGGTAGAGGAGTTCAACCGCGATTCGGCGCTACAGGACATCGCCGGGGTGCAGATGGAGTTGGGCGATACGAATGCGGCGCTGCAGACCACAATGATGATTCGAGATCGGGGATCCCAGATCCATTTTCTATGCTCCCTTGCCATCCATCAGGCCAAAACTACAGGTCGAGCCAGCGCGGAATCCACAATCCGCAAGGCACTGGAGATTCACGAAGAAGAAGCAGAGCAAGACGAGCGCTTCTCCAATCTGCTTACCATTGCCACCGCCCAGGCTCGCATCGGCGATACAGAAGCTGCCCGAGAGAACTTCGACAAGGCAAGAAACATGGCGATGGCGGACAACCCCGATTGGCTAGGGGGTTGGCGACTGGCAGAGGTAGCGTCATATCAAGCACAAGCGAAAGACCGCGAGGGGGCATTGGAGACCCTCCGCGATGCACTGCGGATTGCTGATGAGACCCCCGCCCCGAACGACAGGGCATTCCTTCTGTGGAACATTGTGGAAAGAATGGCTGAACTCGGGGATCAGGCCGGGGCCCTCGCCATCGTGGAAAAAATTCCCTCCTCCCGAGGCTGGAGCGACCCCCAAGCTCTGAGAGCCATCGTAGAGAGTCAGTTGAAGGCAGGGGACGTGAGTGGGGCTCTGCAAACAGCCGCGCGAATAGAGGACACGGGTTTCCTCTCCAATGCACTGCACTGGATTGCAAGATCCCAAGTCGCCGCTGGAGACCGGGCCGCCGCCCTAGCCACGCTTCAAGCCTCGCTGGATGCGGCATTACGGTCCGCCGAGGTAGGCGTCAGGGATTACGCAATTGCCTATACTGCAATGGCGTTTGCGGAACTGGGCGAGTACGCCATCGCTCTGAAGGTGCTGTCCTCCGTCGAGGACCTCACAGAGAGGGTCGATTTTGCCCGGGAAATCGCTTACGTCCAGGCGAAAGCAGGCCATGCAGACGAAACTCTTGTGTGGGCCTTGGCAGAACCTTCCTCACTGGCCAGGGCGTACGCTCTCTTGGGACTGGCTGAAGGGTTGTTGGAGGTGGCAGGAACGCCGAGGGACTAGCTCGTATCCCTGAATGGACAGTAGGCCGACGATACCCAGCGCCCAAGGCACACGCCGAGGCGGGCTCAAACCTGACGTTAGCGCGGGAAGGGGTACATCAGCCAGCCCAGCCCGACCCCCACCAGCAGAAACAGCAGGAACGTCCAAAGAAAGTATTTCGCCCGCTCCCCCCGGCCGCGCTTGCTCAGGAAGGCGAAAACCAACGAGGTAAAAAAAGCGAACAGAAACATCGCCTGGAAGTGCGTCAGTGCCACCAGCGAAGGTTTCACGCGCATCTACTCCTTTTTCCCCGCCGCGATGTCGTAGGCGTCGAGCGCCGTCAACAGGTTCAGCAGCCCGGCGCAGAGAAAGAACACTGTCCCGTAATCGCCCACCGCCCGGCTCATATACGACTCGCCCCAGCCCGCCAGCCACGCCGCCCCATAAAACATTCCCGCTCCCAATTCGCCCAAAAAACCCAGCAGGTGCAGCACCGCCACAAACAACCCTTGCCCCCGCTCCAGCGCTGGCGGATAAACCTTCGCCCCCATCGCCAGCCCCAGCGTGGCCATCGTCCCGATGGAGAGCAGGAACACAATGCCTCGGTCGAACTTTCGCTGCAGCAAGTGCCCCAGCCCCGGCACCACCCAGCCCAGCGCGGCCAGCACGTAAGGGCGGGCGCCGACCGGCGCTGCCGCCTTCGCTTCCGCCTTGCTCGCTTCGGCCATCGTCAGCTCAGAATGCGGATGATTTCGTTCTGCACCCGTCCCGTCACGCCGGCGCGGCCCTCCTCCACGTGGACATTCACTTCCAACCGCACGCCGAATTCCGGCAGGTAAATCCCCGGCTCCACCGAGAAGCAGGTGCCGGCAATAATCTCCCGCTCGTCGTGCGTCTCCAGGTTGTCCATGTTCGCCCCGCTCCAATGCACCTCTTCCCCGATGGAATGCCCCGTGCGGTGCACAAAATAGTCGCCGTAGCCATGCTGCCGGATCACGCCGCGCACCACGTCATCCACCTGGTAGCCCTGGATCGTCTGCCCCCGCTCAATGCTCCGCGCCACAAACTCCAACCCGGCGTCCCGCGCCGCCCGCACCACCTCGAAAACCTTCTGGTAGCGTTCCGGCACTTGATCGCCCACATAGCCCACCCAGGTGATGTCGTAGTAGACCGCGCCGGGCTGCTTGAGCTTTCCCCAGATGTCGAGCAGCACCCAGTCGCCGTGCGCGATGGGGCGCTTGTCGGCCGCGCTGGGCTCGAAGTGCGGGTCGCCGCTGTGGGCGTTGACCCCCACAATCGGCGCGTCCTCGGTTGTGAGCCCCTGCGCCTCGAACTGCTCCAGGATCCACTGCTGCACATCGTACTCGGTCAGCTTGCGCCCCGCGCGCACCGCCGCCCCGATGTGTGCAAACGCCGCCGGCATGATGTCGTCAATCGCCCGCCCCGCTGCCTTGTGCATCTCGAACTGCGCCGGCGTCCAGCGCGACTCGAATCGCTGCACTAGGTCGCCCGAGCTCACCACCTCGAACCCCAGGCTGCGCACCAGCTCCACCGTTCCCGCGTCCGCCAGTGACACCGTGGGGATGTTGCACAGTGGCGAATACTGCATCGCCACGTTCTTCGCACCCGCCAGCAACTGCTTCAGCTTCTCTCGCAGCTCGCCCCAGGCGGCGTAGTCCTGCTTCTCGCCCGGCAGCCCGTCCAGCCGCCGCGGCTCGACCCGGTGCACCAGCTTCCGCGGGGCCCCGACCGCGGGAATAAAGTAGAACCAGCGCCGCTTCGTCATCCCCGGCTCGAGGCCCAGCACGCGGTAGGCAATCGGGTCGCGGTGGTAGACGTCGTACAGCAGCCAGCCGTCCAAGCCCCGCCGGCCGAGCTCCCGCTGGATGGCTTCAAGCTCAAACCCCACCGTGCTTCCCTCCTACCGGGTCGCCATCACGACCCGCCATTTTTCTTCCGCCGGCGGCGGCGTCGCCAGGCTCACGCCCACCAGCGCCAGCAGCGAAAAGGCCAGGGCCGGGATCACCGCGTCCACCTGCTGCGTGAAGAGCACGAACGGATGCTGCGACGTACCCACCGCCACCAGGTTCCACGCGATGCTGATCGCCGTCCCCACCAGGATCGACGCCAGCGCCCCGCGCGCGTTCGCCCGCTTCCAGAAAAACGCCGCCAGTACCACCGGCGTCACCCCCGCCCCGTACACGGTATAGGCGTAGAGCGCCATGCGCAGGATGGATTCTGTATGCGCCGCCAGCACCACCGCCACGATGCCCAAGCCGATGACAATCAGCCGCGACATCAGCAGGATCTGCCGCTCCCCCGCTCCGGGATGGAGGAAGCGGTGATAGACGTCATGAATCAAATTGCTCGCCGGCGAGAACAGATAATTATTCCCCGTCGCGATCACCTTGGCGAACACGCCCCCCAGGAGCAGCGCCCCCAGCACCGCCGGCAAGCCCAGCCGCGCCGACACCGGAATGATTTCCCGCGGCACCACGTCGCGGTAGAGGCTGCTGCCCACCACCGCCAGCAGCACAATCACCGTCTCCAGAATGAAGGTGCCGGCAATCCAGCCGCCCACCGCAATCTTGGCGTCGCGCTCGGTGCGCGCCGAGAAAAACTTCTGGTACATCGCCTGGTTGCCCAGCAGCAGAAACATCGTCGGCAGAAAGAAGTTCAGCGCCTGGTACCACTCCGCGCAGGGCCGCGGCGAGTCCGCCGGCCCCAGCCATCTGAAATGCGATTCCGGCAGGACCGCCTGCACCCCCGCCCAGCCCCCCGCCTCCGCCACCAGCAGCGGCAAGGCCAGGCAGGCCAGCACCGTCACCAGCAAACCGATCACCAGGTCGAGGTAGGCCACCGAACTCATCCCCGCCAGCGCCGTAAACGTGATGACAAACGCGGCGATGATGTACATCCCCTGCTCGCGCCCGATGGTATCCGGGAAAATCAGGTGCAGGATGTCGCCGCCGGCGCGAAACTGGTAGCTGGTGATGCTGACGTAGGCAATCACGATGGCCAGCGTCCCGAAGAGCCTCGCGAAGCGGTCGTACCGCGCCTCCAGCAAGTCCGGCACCGTGTACTGCGCAAACCGCCGCGCCCGCCCCGCAATCAGCGCGATCACCACCAGCCCCGCCCAACCGCCCGCCGGCTGCCACAGCGCTGACAGGCCGTTGTAGTAGGCGTTCTCCGCCCCCGCAAACAGGCTCCCCGCCCCGATCCAGCTCGAGAGCAGCGTGAACACCAGCACCGGCCACGTCAGCGCCCGCCCCGCCACCATGAAGTCGGCCTTCGTCTTGACGCGCAGGCTGCGGTGGATGCTCACCCCGAGCAGCGTCGCCAAAATGCCGATGAGAACAATCGCGTAAAGCATCCCCCCTCTTTGGTGGGGCAGACATTCTTGTCTGCCCGGCGCCCGCAGACAAAAAATTACTCCGGCTCCTGTCTTAGAGCCGGAGCCGATCCCTCATCGTGGCGGCGTCGAGCCCGCTGACTTCGACAACTTTCAGCGGGCTGCGCTCGCCAGCAGCTATCTTAATGGAACTCTTCGGCACGCGCAAATGCGCCGCCAGCAGCCGTATCAACGCCTCGTTCGCGCGCCCTTCAACCGGCGGTGCTGTCACCCGCACTCGCAGCCGCCCCTCCCGGACCTCCACGATTTCGTCCCGCTGCGCCCGCGCCTGCACCTTGACCCCGAACCGCACCCCTCCCGCCCGGCTCTGAATCTCGAGGCTCATCGCGCCGGCCGCGGCCCGAACAGCGCCGTCCCCAACCGCACCTGGGTCGCCCCTTCCTCGATGGCCACTTCGAAGTCGTGGCTCATCCCCATGGAAAGCTCGCTCATCCGTACGCTCGGGAGCCGCCGCCGGTCAATCTCCTCCGCCAGCTCCCGCAAGCGGCGGAAGTACGGCCGCACCCGCTCCGCCGGCTCCAGAAACGGCGGCATCGTCATCAGCCCCTCAATGGCAATCGCTTCCAGGCGCGCCATCTGCTCCACCATCTCCAGCGCTAGCTCCGGCTCAATTCCGTGCTTCGTTGCCTCCTCCCCGAGGTGTACCTGCACCAGCACCGGCACCGTGCGCTTCATGGCTGCCGCCGCGCCGGCGATTTTCTCCGCCAGGCGTGCGCTGTCGAGCGAGTCCAGCCGGTCGAACAGCTCCACCGCCCGCCGGGCCTTGTTCGTCTGCAGATGCCCCACCAGGTGCCAGACCGCTTCGGGCAGCACCAGCCAGCGACGCTTGTCTTCGAACTCCTGCACCCGGTTCTCCCCGAAATGCCGCACGCCCGCCCGGTAGGCCTCCGCGATGCGCTCCGGGGGCACTTGTTTGGTGACCGCTACCAGCCTCACTTCGCTCCTCCAGCCTGCACGCCGCCGGGCTGCTTCGATTCGCTCCTGAACCCGCGCCAGGTTCTCCGCCACCGCAACCGTGCCGATCTCCTTCATCGCCCGCATTCTAGCACCGCGCTCCGCCGGCCGCTTCTGGCGCTTCCGCGCCGGCCAAACCCGTGTTATAGTTTGGGATCTGGAACCCACAAGCGCCCTGAGCGCGCCTCAATAATCAATGCCCGAAGACGAACGCCGCTCCGCGCCGCGCATCCAACCGCCCCGCGCTATCTTCGTCGACTACCCCGACCTGCGCCCCCGCATCCGCGATATCAGCGTGGCAGGGGCCAGCATCGAAGAAGTGCGTCCCCTGCCCCGCGGCCGCATGATCAACCTCCAGCTCGTCCTCGATGAGGAGAAGCCCATCGCCGTCCAGGCCATCGTCCGCCGCTCCCAAGGCGACACCATGTCGGTCGAATTCCTCGTCATGAATTCCGCCGACCGCGAACTCCTGCGTCGCTTCATCGACAAGGCCCGCGCCGCCCAACGCGCCCAGGCCAAATCATGACGTCCGCGCTGTTCGTCGCTCCGCACTGACATGCCGGCCCGACGCCCGCGCGGTCTCTTTTTCACCTGCGAAGGCATTGACGGCTGCGGCAAGACCACTCAACTCAACCTCCTCGCCCGCTACCTCCGCCGCCTCCGCCTGCCCTTCCTCCTCACCCGCGAGCCCGGCGGCACCGAACTCGGCGAGCGCATCCGCAAAATCCTCCTGAGCGGCGCCAGCACCGGCATGGAGCCCCGCACTGAGCTCCTGCTGATGTTTGCCTCGCGCGCCGAGCACGTCGCCCGCGTCATCCGCCCGGCGCTCGAGGCCGGCCGCGTCGTTCTCTGCGACCGCTTCACCGACGCCTCCCTCGCCTACCAGGGCTACGGCCGCGGCCTCGACCTCGCCTTCATCCGCCAGCTCCACCTCTTCGCCTGCCAAGGCTTGAAACCCCACCTCACCTTCGTCCTCGACATCAACCCCCGCACCAGCCTCCGCCGCGCCCGCCGCCGCAACACCACCGCCCGCCGCGAGGAGGGACGCTTCGAGCGCGAGACCCTGGCCTTCTACCGCCGCGTCCGCCGCGGCTACCGCGCGCTCGCTCGCCTCGAGCCCCGCCGCGTCAAACTCATTCGGGGCGAAGACAGCCCTGCCGTCGTGCACCAGAAAGTCGTCGCCCACGCTCGCCGCCTGCTGGCCCGGCTGACCCGCCAGGTTCCGCGATGACTTTCGCCGATTTCCTCGGCAACCGACGCGTCGTCACCGTCCTCCAGGGCATGCTTGCCAGCGGCCGCCTTCCGCAGGGCCTGCTCTTTGCCGGCCCCCAGGGTGTCGGCAAGTTCACCCTGGCCACCCTCTTCGCCCGCGCCGCCAATTGCCAGCAGGTGCCGGGAGACATTTGTGGTAAGTGCACGAGTTGCCGCTCCCTCGCCGCTTTGGAGAATCTCGACGACCTGGTCGCCGCCGCCCTGGCCGAGCGCGGCAGCGCCAGCCCCGAACTCATCCCTCTCATTCTCCGCCCGTACCCTTCCGTCACTGTCCTCGTCCCCGACCCCGACTACATCCGCGTTTCGCAGATGCGCTATGTGGTGCGCGAGGCCTACGCCATGCCGGTCGGGGGCCGCCGCAACTTCTTTCTCTTCGACCAAGCCGAGCGCCTCCGCCACGACTACGCCGACATCCTGCTCAAAGTCCTCGAAGAACCCCCCGCCCACACCACTCTCATCCTCATCACCGACTCCCCCTTCGCCCTCCGCCCCACCATCCGCTCCCGCTGCATTTCCCTCTCTTTCGCGCCGCTGCCCGAGAGCGACATCGAGAACTACCTCCGCCGCCATCGGCCCGCCTGGAAGGAACAGGATCGAAAGCTGGCCGCCGCCGCGGCGGCCGGCAGCCTGGGGACGGCGCTGGCTCTTGACCTGGCAACCTATCGCGAGCGCCGCGCCGAAGCGCTGGCCCTGCTTCGCGCCGCCCTCAGCCGGCAGCCCGACCCGGCTGCCCTCTTCACAGCCACGGCCGCCCTGGCCGGCAAGACCCCCCGCGGCGAACTCGACGCCTTCGAAGAATCCCCCCAAAAAATATTTGAATTCTCCCTTGACATCCTGTATAGTCTGCTAACAGATATCGTTTGCCTGAAGGTTGAAACCCCCGAGCGTGGACTCCGGAATCCAGACCTGCAGGCTGAGTTGCAGAAGCTCGGTGGTCGCGCCAGTTGGCCTTGGCTGAACGAAGCCGTGGGTCGGCTGGACCGCATTCGGGGTGGGCAGCGCCGGAATATCAGCCGGCAGCTCGCCCTGGAGGCGTGGGCGCTCGCGAGGCCCAGCCCCTGAGACCCAGGCGAACCCTTTCAGGTGCCGCCGCATCTGATGTAGGTAGCCAGGCAGGCGGCCCCGCAAGGGTTCCCGCCATCCCGGGAGGCCTCCTTCAGGAGGACGGCGAAAACCAAATGAGGTGAGCTACCGTGAACCGGCGCTTAATTCGTCCTAGCCTCGCGGAAGTCAAAGAGCAGATGGGTGGCGGGCACCCCGGCCCGCGACGCAAGCCCGTGCCGCCCGAGCAGACCCACGCTGAAGAATACTACTACGTCAAACAAATGCAGGCCCGCACGCCCATCGTGGTCGTGTTGAACGATGGCGAAACTCTGCGCGGCACCCTGGAATGGTACGACCGCGACTGCATCAAGATCACACGGACCCACGCGCCCAACCTGCTCGTCTACAAGGCTTCCATCAAGTATATGTACAAGGAAGAGAACGGCGCCGCGGGCGCCAACCACGAAGAGCCCGAGCTGGCCCACGCCAGCCCCGAGGAGAACGACTGAGGGCGGCGGCACTCTTCCTAGTCCGCAGCCACGCTGTAGGTCAGTAGGCTCTTGGCAATCAGCCTGCCGGAGCTGTTCCGAATCTCGACCTCCCCGACCGCCAGCCGCTTCCCTAAACGCAGTACCCGAGCGTCGGCGCGCAGCCGCCCGCGCACGTGCCGCCACAGGTAGTTGATTTTCATCTCCACCGTGGCAATGGGCGTCGCAGGAGGCAGCCGGGTGAAGATGGCCATGGCCAGGGCGGTGTCGGCCAGCGCCGCCAGCACACCCCCGTGAATCCCGTGCGGATGGGAGTGCTGCGGCCTCGTATCGAGCGTCAGCGTGGCTCGCCCCGGTCTCAAGCGGCTCACCTTCATCCCCAGCAACCGCACGGCGCCCACACGCTCAAATCGCCGGCGGAGCTCGGGGTAGCCCTTCCTCTTTCCGGGCATGCGCTCCTCAGTCGTCGGTGTGGAGTTTCAGGCGCGAGATAGGTTCGCCCAAAGCGACGCACCCTACTGCCGTTCCAACGAGCCTCCGCGCCCACCCCACAGGTGTCATCCTGAGCGAAGTCCCGCCCCTTGCGGCGTCGGGGCCGCCGTGGTTGCGGCACGACTCTGGTGCTGCCGCAAGGGGCGGGACGGAGTCGAAGGATCTGCTTTTCGGCCCGCCCGGCACAGTTATCCACCCCCTTCTAGTTTAATTGGAGCTATCTCCGGTGAGCAAGAAAAAGCACATGGATTTGCAGTCTTTCCGACAGGAATCAGTCGGAAAAGTTGGAACGGCACTAGCATACCGCTGCATCTAATGTCCATCGGCGGGCCGGAGTTGCGAAGAAGAGAAAACATCTGCTACGGTGAGCGGCGATGAGAATCGGCATCACCTGCTACCCCACCTACGGCGGCAGCGGCGTCGTCGCCACCGAACTCGGCCTGGAACTGGCCGCGCGCGGCCATGAAATCCATTTCATCACCTACGCGCCCCCCATTCGCCTGGCCGAGCTCGACCACCTGCCCGACGTCGCCCGCCGCATCGCCTACCATGAGGTGCAGGTTCTCTCCTATCCGCTCTTTGATTACCCGCCCTACGCCCTGGCCCTCGCCTCCCGCATGGCCGAAGTCGCCGAACACTACCAGCTCGACCTCCTCCACGTTCACTACGCCATCCCCCACTCCGTCAGCGCCTATCTCGCCCAGGCCATGCTGGCCCCGCGTCGCTTGCCCGTCGTCACCACCTTGCACGGTACTGACATTACTCTGGTGGGACAGGACCGCTCCTTCCTCCCCATCACCCGCTTTGCCATCGAACAGTCCGACGGCGTCACCGCCGTCTCCCGCTACTTGCACGAGGTGACCTGCCGCGAGTTCAACGTCCAAAGACCCATCGAGGTCATCCCCAACTTCGTCAACTGCGACCGCTACCGTCCCCGAACCGACCTGAACGACGCGCGCCACGAGTTCGCTCCCAACGGCGAGCGGCTCATCGGGCACCTGTCGAACTTCCGCCCCGTCAAGCGCATCCCCGACGTCATTGAAGTTTTCGCCCGCGTCCGCGCCCACCTGCCCGCACGTCTCCTCCTCATCGGGGATGGCCCGGAGCGCCCCAACGCCGAATACCTCGTCCGCGAGAAAGGAATCAGCGAGGACGTCTTCTTCCTCGGCAAGCAGAACGCCGTCTACGATAAGCTGGCCCTCTGCGACCTATTCTTGCTCCCCAGTGAGCTCGAATCCTTCGGCCTGGCCGCGCTGGAAGCTATGGCCTGCGAGGTACCGGTGATTTCCAGCGATGTGGGCGGCCTGCGCGAGCTGATTGACGACGGCCGGGACGGCTTCCTGGTGCCCCCCGGCGACGTCGAAGCGATGGCGCGCGTCGCTCTCAAACTGCTCACCGAGCCCGACTGGGCTCGGACCATCGCCCGCCAGGCTCGCGCCAAGGCCCAGAGCCGCTTCTGCTCCACCCTGGTCGTGCCCCGCTACGAAGCCTTCTACGACCGCCTTCTGGGAGCCACTTTCTAATCCTCCCCTCCACCCCGCACTGTCATCCTGCCTGTCCCGAGCGTAGGCGAGGGAAGCGAAGTCCCGCCCTTTGCCGTGATGGCCGCTGCAACCCTCGGCGACGGTTGCGCGTGGCCGCGTCGCGGGGCGGTCTGCGAGAGGGCGGGACGGAGTCGAAGGATCTGCTTTTTGTCAGATCAAGCGCTGAAGAGCTCGGGAATCTCGATGCGGATGGACGTCCCCCGGCCCAACTGGCTCTCGATCTTCAATATGTAGTCCCGCCCATAGAGCACCTGCAGGCGCTCCTGCACGTTGCTGATGCCGATGCCACTGCTGTAAATCTCCGGGATTCGGTCTTCCGGTATCCCGATGCCGTTGTCGTCCAGTTCAATCACCAGCCGCCCGTTCAGCCGCGTCGTCCGCAAGTGAATCGAGCCGCCTTCGACCCGCGGCGCCAGGCCGTGCCGGATGGCGTTCTCGATCATCGGCTGCAGGAGCATGCTCGGCACCATCGCATCCAGCGTCCCCTCGTCCACCTCTTTGCGGAATTGCAGCTTCTCCGGCCCGAAACGCGTCATCTCGATGCTCAGGTAGTCGTCAATGAAGTCCAGTTCGTCCCGCAGCGGAACGAAATTCTCGTGCTTGCGCAGCAGGCGCCGCAGAATGCTCGACAACCTCACCAGCAGCTCCCGCGCCCCCTCGGGGTCCACCCGTGTCAGCGAGCCCACCGTGTTCAGGGTATTGAAGAGGAAGTGCGGGTTGATCTGACTGGTCAGGGCTTGCATCCGCGCTGCCAGCAACGACTGCTCCTGATCCCGCAGCTTGATCTGGATGCGCGTGTTGTTCCAGATCATCAGCGACAGCGCCACGCCGAATGTCGTCCCCATCACCGGAAACACCACCTGCCAACCCTTCTGCGTGTGCAGGAAATAGAGCGCTCCCGGAAACGTCTGGCCGAGCATGATGCGCAGCAGCTCCAGGCCCGCACAGGACACGAGCGGCAGGACGAGCCAGTTCCCTTCCCCCTTCCGCATCAGGTCGAAAAGCCAGCGCGGTAGGCTGAAGACGGCAAACGGGCCGAAGTTCCACACTCGCTCCTTGTTCGTCGTCAGCTCGCGCAGAACCCCGCCCACCGCCCCGCCCAGCAGGCCGAAGAGCAGCGAGAGTAGTTCGTTGTTGAAGAAGGCCGGCAACGCCGCCAGCGTGCCCACCATCATCCCAGCCATGCGCCCGCCCGCCAGACCGGCCACCAGCGCTCCTTCCAGGCTGACGTCGGTCGCCTGGTAGCGCAGCAACACCCGGGTCAGCACTCCCACCGCTACCATCGGCCCATAGAAGAGTACGAAGCGCAAGCGCTCGTCCAGGCTCCGCTCCTCGTGCTGCAAAGACCGCTGGAAGAGCGTCGAGCGGGCCACCAGAGCAGCGATCGAAGAAGCCACCCCCACGCGGAACAGCAGCGTGAATACGACATCCTGCAGCGGAAGTGCTTGTCCCATGGCTCTGACGCTTGTGCGCCTACCCTAGTGCCGTTCCAACTATTTCGAAACTAAGCTCAGTTTACCGCAAAAGGAGAGTTTTGGCTGTCACGTCGGCGGGGCTCCATTGGGAAAAAGTTGGAACGGCACTAGCGCAGTGCCTCTCGCTTTGTAAAGTCGGCGCCCAGGCCGTTGTCTACTTTCCCTCCCCTCCCTATAATGGTGGTATGGCCAAAACAAAGCCCACCAAGCGGCCTCGCCTGCGCAAGCTGGCAGAAGCCCGCCTCCCCACCCGCTTCGGCTTCTTCCGTGTGCTGGGCTTTGAAAACACGCGCCGCGACTGGCTCGTAGCTCTCGTCAAAGGCAATCCCCGCCGCCGCGCCGCCCCCTTGGTCCGAATCCACTCCCAGTGCTTGACCGGCGATGTGTTCGCCTCCGCCCGGTGCGACTGCCGCGCGCAACTCGAGCTGGCCCTCGCCCGCATTGGCCGCGAGGGGGCGGGCGTCATCCTCTACGAACCTGAGGAAGGCCGCGGCATCGGCCTCATCAACAAGCTCATGGCCTACCAACTGCAAGACCGCGGCATGGACACTGTGGAGGCTAACCAGCGCCTCGGCTTCCCCGCCGACCGGCGCGGTTATGCTCTTTCGGCGGCCGCCCTCCGCGCGCTTGGACTCACCCGCATTCGCCTGCTCTCGAACAACCCGGACAAAGTCGCGGCCCTCGAGCGCGCCGGCATCCGCGTTGTCGAACGGGTCCCCTGCCAGCCGGCCGCCAGCCGCACCCTGCGCGGCTACCTGCGAGCCAAAAAGGAAAAGCTCGGCCACCTGCTAAAGCTGTAGCTGTTCTATTGATGGTCGGAGATATTCTGAGGAAAAGAGCCCTTCCTGCACCGGTCTTCATCCTAGAGCCCGGCGTCCCTTCCACAGAAGGACGTACAGCACGACCGCATAGATC
>JACPRL010000072.1 GCA_016189965.1 Acidobacteriota bacterium
CAATCGCGTCAGCCGTGATTGGGATCGCAAGCTGCGCCTTGCTACGAGCCGCCGGACGCCGCCAGCGAGGCTTCGCCGTTTGGCGGCGAGCCTGCCGCGCGCCGACTACTTTCTGGCGCGGCTCCTCAGCGACCACCCCAACGCGCCCTCCGACGTTCTGGCGCGGCTGGCGCGCCATCCCTACGCGTCCGTGCGCGAGAACGTCGCCCGCCATCCGCGCACGCCGGTTCGGACGCTGCGTCGCCTGGCGCGCGACCGCCGCCACCCACTCTGGTATCTCGTTGCCTTCAACCCCAGCACGCCGCCCGCGCTGCGCGATCAGTTGCGCGCCCGCATGCGCCGCCAGGCCGCGCGCCGCTGACTGAGCCCAATGGTCGCGGACGCAACCAACCGCGAGCTCTTCAATGCCTGCGACTACTTCCTCGACCGGCACCTCCGCGAAGGCCGCGGCCAGCGCATCGCCATCGCCGGCACCGGCGCGCCGGTGACCTATGCGGAACTGACTGAGCGCGGCGCGCGCGTTGCGCTCACCTGGTGCGAGCGCGGCGTCGAGGCTGGCGACCGCGTCCTGCTCGTCCTGCCCGACTCACCCGATTTCGTCGCCTGCTTCTTCGGCACGATCAAAGCAGGCGCCATCGCGGTGCCGGTGAACCCGTTCACCCGCGCCGCCGATTACGCCTACTATGCTGCCGACTGCCGCCCGCGGCTCGCCGTTGTCCACGCCGTCAGTTTCTCCGAAGCCCTGCCTGCGCTCCAGCAAGCCCAGGACCCGCCGCGCATCCTCACCGTAGGCGCGAAAGTGCCCGACTGCGAGCTGCTCGATGCCGCTCTTGCTTCCGTCAGCCCGCTTAGCGAAGCGCGAAGCACGACGCCCGATGACGTCGCCTTCTTCCTCTACACCTCGGGCAGCGGCGGCCAGCCAAAAGCTGCCATGCACCGCCACCGGCACATGCTGGCCACCTCGGACGGGTTCGCGCGCCAGGTGCTCGGCGTCCGCGCCGATGACGTCGCCTTCTCCGCCTCCAAACTCTTCTTCGCCTACGGTCTGGGCAACGCGATGTACTTTCCCTTGAGCGTCGGGGCCGCTAGCGTCCTGCTGCCCGAGCGGCTGTCGCCGGAGAAACTGTTCGCTGTGCTCGAGCAGTATCGCCCCACGCTGTTCTTCGCCGTGCCGACGCTCTACGGCGCGCTGCTGCGCGTGGCTGAAGGAACGAAGATGCGGCTCGATTCCGTGCGCGCCTGCGTTTCCGCCGGCGAAGCCCTGCCGGTGGAAATCTTCGAGCGCTTCCGGCGCCGCTTCGGCTTGGAGATTCTCGACGGCATCGGCACCACCGAGATGCTGCATATGTTCATCTCCAACCGTGCGGGCGAGGCGCGCCCGGGCTCTTGCGGGCGCGAGGTGCCGGGCTACGAGGCCCGCATCGTCGCCGAGTCGGGCGAAGAGGCCGCCGCCGGCGAAATCGGCAACCTCTGGGTGCGCGGCCCCAGCCGCATGGCCGGCTACTGGGAGAAGCCTGAGCTTACCGCGCGCGCCCTGCCGGGCGAGTGGTACGTCACCGGCGACAAGTTCTACCGCGATCCCGACGGCTTCTACCACTACTGCGGCCGCGCTGACGACATGCTGAAGGTCAGCGGCATGTGGGTCTCGCCGCTCGAGGTCGAGAACGCGCTGCTCGCCGACGCCGCCGTCGCCGAAGCCGCCGTCGTCGGCCAGCGCGACCCCGACGGCTTGACGCGGATCGTCGCCTTCGTCGTCCTTCAGCAGGGCAGGGAACTCCACCACAACTGTCATCCCGCTCGCCCTGAGCCCCGAAGCTTCGGGGCCGAACGGGTCGAGGGATCTGCTTTTCCCGCCGCCTCTCCCATCCAATCGCTGAGCCCGGCGGCACCTGCCGCCGGGACCACCTTTGCCGATGAGCTCCGTGCTTTTGTCCGCCAACGTCTACCCGGCTACAAGGTTCCCCAGCGCATCGAATTCGTCACCGAGCTGCCCAAGACCGCCACCGGCAAAATCCAGCGCTTCAAGCTGCGCCGCTAACGTTCGTCACGGAAATAAAAGCAGATCCCTCGCCGCTAGGGCGCGCAAGGGCTCGGGATGACAGATTGCGTGGCCACCGAGAAAATCCAGCGCTTCAAACTCCGCAGCTAATGGCATTCCGCTTCTTTGATCATAGTGCTGACCCAGGCGACAGAACCTGATTTGCTGTACAAAGAGAGCCAGTAAGGGCGTCTAACGACAACAGTTATGGATTTCTTTCCTTTCCTCCATCGGAACACTTGTCGCACTTTAGTTTTCTTCACGTTACGCAAGCGTGGCGCTTGTTCGTTGTAGAAAGGCTTCAGCGATTCGACCGCAACCCGCAAAGGGTCCGAAAACGCCCAAACTCGCTCGCCGCTATCGGCCAAGGCTTGTTCAGCGATAGCCTGCTCCGCCATCCCCTCTCCGTACGTAATGGAGACATACCTTAGCTGGCGGACACTTTGCGAGTCGCATCCTTCTTCTTCATACCATCCTGCCTCTGCCGTGTAATCCAAGTCTTCCCTGCTATGCGGCTCGAATGTCTCTACTCTTTGAATCACAAGAAGGCTGCAACACCCGAGATGTCCGTAACCACCCCACCATGGTCGGTCGCCGCCTGTTTGCCTTACCCCGGAAAAGAACCTTCCCACCAGGGTGACACGCACTGTAGTGTCTTGTTCCTTCCTAAGCAGGTCTCTGAACTGCTGAAAGACTGAATCTTCAAGGAGTGGAACTTCTATCCCTTCAATAGTGAGGGGTCTTGACCGTGTTTCGCTACCTCCTTCACCGGGGCAGCAATAGATCGTACCGGACTGGGCTGTACCGCCGTACATCACCCAAACTGAGACGCGATCCGGGGGCAGAGGACAGTTCGGTTCAGCGAGCTCGAAATCCTCGAATCCGTACGTTATGAAAGCGGTTATCCGAATCAATTCGTGGTTGTAAGCGGATGGGTCTTTAGCCAACTCGCAAAAGGTTACGTTGCGAGGTTCCCGGTCGGGAGCTAAGGATGAAGTTTGTGGTGTCGGACCAGGTAAGAGGGAGGCAAACACTATTAGCACAACTGATAGTTTCTGCGTGAACTGCAAATGCAGCATCGCCATCTCGTATGATATTACACCTCCCCGGAACGGGAGCTGGCTTCCGACGCTTAGAGGGATTCGCCAGCGGTGCCCTGCTGGCAGGAATCCGGTAACAGACAAATTGGCTCTTTACACTGGCGTTTTTCGGGCTAGATTGGTAGTCTTGAAAGGGACATTGAGCGAGGGGGCAAACCAGTGGTCACGCTCCACCTCGACCCGGCCAGCGGCCTGCCGCTCTACCGGCAGATCCGCGATGAAATCCGCCAGCTCATCCTGACCGGCCGGCTGGCGGTGGGCGACCGTCTGCCGCCCAGCCGCGAACTCGCAACGCGCCTGGGCGTCCACCGCACCACGGTCGCCAACGCCTATGCTGAGCTGACCGCCGACGGCTGGATTTCCGGCCACGTTGGCCGTGGCACCTTCGTCGCCAAGGGCGCCGAGCCGCCGAAGCCTGCACAGTTGGCTCCCGCGCCCGGCCGCTCCGAGAACGGCTACGTGTGGACGATGCTCTTCGCCGACGCCCCGGCCGACGACCCGCTCGACGCCATGCTTACCGACGCGGCCACGGCCCGCGACCAGCGCTTCATCGCCTTCACCACCGCCCGCCCGGCCACTGAGTTGTTCCCCATCGCCGACTTCCGCCGGTGCGTGGGCGAGGTGCTGCGGCGCGACGCCCGCGCCCTGCTGCAGTTGGGCCCGAGCGACGGCTACCCGCCGCTCAAGGAGTTCCTCCGCCACGAGCTGCGCCGCCAGGGCCTGGCGGTGAGCGACCGCGAGCTGCTCATCACCAACGGCTGCCAGCAGGCGCTCGACCTCATCCGCAAAGTCCTGCTGCGCCCCGGCGACATCGTCGCCATGGAGAACCCGGTCTATCCCGGCGCCATCCAGACCTTTGGCGGCGGCGGCGTCCGAGCCATTGGCGTGCCGGTGACCGAGAAAGGGCTCGACGTCGACGCGCTCGAATCGCTCGCTCGCCAGGCCGGCCGCATCCGCCTGCTGCTGGTGACGCCGAACTTCCACAACCCTACCGGCACCACGCTCTCGCTCGACGGCCGCAAGCGCCTGCTCGAATGGGCGGCGCGCCACCAGGTGCCGGTGGTCGAGGACAACATCTACGGCGCGCTCCGTCTGCGCGGGCGCGAGCTGGCGTCGCTGAAGGCGCTCGACACCGCCGGCCTCGTGATTCACCTCGACAGCTTCTCCAAAGTGTGCTTCCCCGGCTTGCGCGTCGGTTGGATCGTGGCCAGCGAGCCGGTCATCGAGCGGCTGCGCATCGCCAAGCAGGCCACCGACCTCCACACCGACCAGTTAGCGCAAGCAGCGCTGGCGGAGTTCGGCCAGCGCGGCCTCTTGCGTCGTTTGCTCAAGCGGGCGCGGCAGCTCTACCGGGCGCGGCTGGAGCGGCTGGAAGCGGCGCTGGCGGCGCACTTCCCCGAAGAGGCTACCTGGGTGCGGCCGGAAGGCGGAATGTCGGTTTGGGTGACGCTGCCTGCGGGGCTCGACTCGAGCGCCCTGCTCTTCAAGGCGCGCGAGCGCCGCGTGCTCTTCACCCCGGGCCGCTTCTTCTACTTCCAGGCGCCGCAGCCGAACACCCTGCGGCTGGGCTTTGCCGGCGTGAGCGAGAAGCAGATTCCGCAGGGGATTGAAATCTTGGGTGAGTTGATCAAGAGCGAACTGCGGCAGCGACGCCGTGCCCCCGAGCGACGTCCGGCGGCCGCGCGCGTCGCTTTGGTCTGAGATGACGACCGAGAACAAACCGAACCCACCCGCAGGCGCGTGCACGCAACCGCTCTGCTCGGGCGGCGCGGTGGCGTTTTTCGAGCGCCACGGGCAGTCGAACTTTCTCGACAGCTGCTATCTTGCCGCGCCGGTGCGCATCCAGGCGGCGCTGGCCGCGGAACTCGAGTTTCTCCGCCGGGCCGTCGCGGGGAAGGAGCGGGTGCTGGAAATCGGTTGTGGCGACGGCCGCCTGCTCGAAGCGCTGGCCGCCAGTGCCCGCGCCTGGGTGGGGCTAGATCTGATGGAAAGCTACCTGCGCTATGCGCGCGCCGAGCGCCGCCTGGCTCCCGGGACGGGGCTCGCCGCCGGGCGCGCTGGCGGGCTGCCCTTTGCCGACGGCGCCTTCGACGCCGTCGTCTGCGCGCAGAACACGCTCGGGCTGCTGGGCGAGGAGAAGCTGGCAACAGTCCGCGAGGCGGCGCGCGTGCTGCGCCCCGGCGGTGCTTTGTTCTTTGTTGTGTACTCGGAGTATTCCCTCGTCCCGCGAATCGAATGGTACGCGGAGATGCACCGCCGCGGGATGATGGCGGCGCTCGACTGGCAGCGTTCGACCCCGGAGCTGCTCATCACCGAGGACGGCCACGCCTCCGAGTGCTTCCGCCGCGACCGCCTGGAAGAACTGTTCGCCGCCGCTGGTCTTGCGCCGAGCATCGAGCCTTTGGGCGAAATCTATTGGGCCGTCACGGCCAGGAAGGATCAGGCGCTTGGGAAGGGCGGGGTTTCAACCCCGCCGTCAGCCAGCGCTCAAAGCCAGGGGCTTTAGCCCCTTCTATGAAAGAGGCGTGCCTGTCAAG
>JACPRL010000073.1 GCA_016189965.1 Acidobacteriota bacterium
GTTCCGCATAAGTCACCGGCGGGCCGGTGCCGGCGATGGCGATGCGGTGGCCGCGGCCGTCGCGGAGGTGCCGGTCGAGGAAGTAGTCGCAGGCGCTGAAGAGCTCGCGGTTGGTTGCGTCCGCGACCATTGGGCTGGGTCAGCGGCGCGCGGCCTGGCGGCGCATGCGGGCGCGCAACTGATCGCGCAGCGCGGGTGGCGCCGAGGGGTTGAAGGCGACCAGATACCAGAGCGGCTCGCGGGGGTCGCGCGCCAGGCGACGCAGCGTCCGAACCGGCGTGCGCGGATGACGGGCGACGTTCTCGCGCACGGACGCGTAGGGATGGCGCGCCAGCCGCGCCAGCACATCGGCGGGCGCGTTGGGGTGGTCGCTGAGGAGCCGCGCCAGAAAGTAGTCGGCGCGCGGCAGGCTCGCCGCCAAACGGCGAAGCCTCGCTGGCGGCGTCCGGCGGCTCGTGGCCAGGCGCACCTTGCGGTCCCAGTCAGGCTGGATGCGATTGAGCTCGAGGGTGCGCAGGCGGATGAGATCGCGCAGCAGGGATTCTTCGAGGCGGCGCCGACGCGCGGGGAGTTGGGTCGAGCGCAACAGGCGCAGCGCGTTCGAGAGGCTCTGGCGCTCGCCGTGGATGATCTGTGTGGTGCGCGGCAGCAACAGGCGGCGACGACGGGTTCTCTTTGTACGCGGCATGCTGTGAGTCCTCTCTCGCCCCGATGGGGCGCCTATTATCCTGCGCGCGGCGGGCGGCGTAAAGCGGCGAGCTGTTAGAGGCGCTCGAGCCGCGCCAGAATCTGGCGGATGGGCTCGCCCGCCCAGGGCACGCGCGCCAACTCCTCGCTCTCCCGCCTGAGCTCTTCCATGATGGCGAAGTAGGAGTCGAGCAAAGTCAACGCGCCCGTGGCGGCAGCGTCGCGCTCAGCTTCCGGCAGCTCCAGGATGCCTTCGAGCGCCTCCTGGCACTGGGTCACCGAGCGCATGGCGTTGGTGATTTTCTCGTGGGGGAAGAGCAGGCGTGAAGCCACCTTTAGGCTCTCGGCCACCTGGTCGGCGCGCCCGGCCTTGACGCGCAGCGTGGCGCTGTCTTCGACCAGTTTCATCAAACGCTGCGATTCGGCGACGGCCCAGTGCTGGGCCAGCTTGCGCCGCTCGTCTTCGCAGTAGCGCGCGATGTTCATCAGGTCGGGCTGATCAGGGAACAGTCGGAAGCCCTTGGAGCAGTAGCGGGTGATGTCGGCCAGCAGGCGGATCTGCTCGTCAAAGTCGGTGGTGCGCTCGAACTCTTCGAGGGCCCGGCGGATGTTGGCCAGCTCCACGCGCAGTTGTTGGCGTCTGGCCGCCCGCTGGCGGCGCCGGCCGAGCGTGCGTCGCGCCAAGACAAAGGCCGTGGCGAGCACGACGACAGCCAGGAGAATCAGACCCAGGTTCATCCGCCCTCATCCTCCCTCGATTGCGAGCCTCAACGAGGTGCACTATAGTAGAAGTCGATGCCAAAGAAGAAGAGCCCGAACGGCATCGAAAGGGGAGCGCGGATGTCGGTATTCAAAGAGCGTCGAGAAGACCTGGAGAAGTACGAGTTCATGATGGGCACGCAGCGCGGCCGCCTAGCGGTCACGCTCGACCTGGTCACGGAAGCCATGGTGCTCATCGGACAGCACTCGGTCTACTGCCGCAGCCAGCGCGACCCGGAGCAGCCGGCGATGGACATCCGCCTCATCAACCAGGGCCTCGGCCAGGCCAAAGAGCTCATCCAGAGCGTGATGGAAGAGATGCGCGCCGACCGCGACCGTACAGACGAGCCACGCTGATCGTCTTTCTCCGTTCTTCCCTGCCTCCTTGCCTCCCTGCCTCCTTGTCCCTTACAGGCCACGCAGGAAGGGATTGCGCTCGCGTTCGTCGCGGATGGTGGTGGCGGGCCCGTGGCCGGGATAGACGATGGTGTCGTCGGGCAGAGCGAGCAGATGAGTGTGGATCGAGCGCAGGATGGCATCGTAGGAACCACCCCAGAGGTCGGTGCGGCCGATGCTGCCGGCGAAGAGCGTGTCGCCGGCAAAGACCACTTTCTCCGGCTCGGACATATAGAGGGAGAGGCTGCCGGGCGAATGCCCGGGCGTGTGGAGCACGGTGGCGCGCAGGACTCCGCCCCAGCGGAGCTCGTCGCCGGCGCGCAGCGGCTGATCCACTTCCGTGATTTTCGGCGCCGGCATCCCGATGAGCGCTGCCTGCAGCTCAACGTTCTTGTAGAGCCAGTAGTCGTCGGGATGCATCAGCACGGGCGCGCCCGTGGCCTCTTTCAGGCGCGCCGCGCCGCCGATGTGGTCAATGTGGGCATGGGTGATGACGATGTGCCTGACCCGCAGCTTGTGGCGGTGGATGACCTCGAGGATGCGCTCGGTCTCATCGCCCGGGTCGACGACGATGGCTTCGCGGGTCGCTGCGTCGCCCACCACGTGGCAGTTGCACTGCAGCCAGCCCACGGGCAGGACTTCGTGAATCAGGTTCGCGGCGGGGCTCACGCGGACTGCGGGTCGGGCGGCTCGGGGTTGTCGCGGGAGAAATCTTCGTAGTGCTTTTCCAGTTGCTGGCGGGCTTCCACCGGCGCCGGCTCGGTTTCGGGCGGCGGTGAGGTGCGCGGCGGCGAAGCGCCGGGACGCAGCAGCCGCCCCAGGCGCACAGCGCGCGCGCCCAGCCAACTCACGAGCAGCGGCACCGAGCCCCTGAGCGACTCGCGCAGGAAGCGCCGCCGTTCCGGCGGGGCGATCTCTTGTGCGGTGCTTTTCTTCTCCACCAGGAGCGATTATAGCACGCGCCCTGCGTTGCTCCCGCCCCAGCGCGATGGTAGAATCCGCGCTCTTGCTTTGCTCCTCCAATCCACGCGGAAGGGAATGTTGATGCACAAGCGGATTCGTCCTGCGCTTCTCGCCGGGCTGGCGCTGGCAGCCACTGCTGCCCTGGGCCTCGCTGCCGCCGACCACCAGCAGGCGGCCAAGCTGCGTCCGCCGTTCGGCGACGTGCGCGCCACGCTGCACTGGCCGCGCACGCGTACGTACGACCTGCAGCACGTCAAGGTCGAGCTCGGCTTCGACTGGGAGAAGAAAGAGATTGCTGGCGTCGCCACCCTGACGCTCGCGCCGCTCAACGACGGCCTCAAGCGCGTGAGCGTCGACGCGGCGGAGATGACCATCGAAAGCGTGACGCTCGGCGAGCAGACGCTGCGGTTTGACTACGACGGCCAGCGGCTCGACGTCGCGCTCGACCACGCCTACGAGGAAGGCGAAACGTTCCACCTCGCCGTCCGCTACCGCAGCCGCCCCCGCAAAGGGGTCTACTTCATGATGCCAGACGCGGCTTATCCCGCGAAGCCGCGGCAAATCTGGACGCAGGGCGAGAGCGAGGACACGCGCTACTGGATCCCGCTCTACGACTTCCCCAACGAGCGCGCCACGAGCGAAATGATCGTCACGGTGCCGGCCGAGATGCTGGCCATCTCGAACGGCCGGCTGCTCGAGGCGCGCGACGCCGCACGTGGGATGAAGACCTACCACTGGCGCGAAGACGTCCCGCACGTCACCTATCTGATCTCGCTCATCGTGGGGCGATTCCACCGGCACAGCGACAGCGTTGGCGGCCCGCCGCTCGACTACTACGTCCCGCTCGGAACGAATCAGGCCACCGTCCGCCGCTCGTTCGAGAAGACGCCGGAGATGGTGCGTTTCTTCCACGAGTGGATCGGCATTCCCTATCCCTACGAGAAGTACGCGCAGACGACGGTGGAAGAGGGGCTGTTCGGCGGGATGGAGAACATCAGCGCCACGACGCTCTACGCCGACACGCTGCATCCCGAAGCCGCGGCGCCCAACTGGTCGAGTGAAGGCCTGGTGGCGCACGAACTGGCGCACCAGTGGTGGGGGAACTTGCTGACCTGCCGCGGCTGGTCGCACATCTGGCTCAACGAAGCCTTCGCCACTTTCTTCACCAACCTGTGGTTCGAGAACCGCTACGGCCGCGAGGCCTACGACTACCGCCGCTACCAGGACGCGCAGGACTACTTCAAAGAAGACCGCGAGGAGTACCGCCGGCCCATCGTCTGGCCGGTCTACGTCAACGAGATGGACCTCTTCGATGACCACACCTACCAGAAAGGCGCCGTGGTGCTCGATATGCTGCGCTATCTCCTCGGCGACGCGGCGTTTCAAAAAGCCCTTCGGCACTACGGCAAGAAATTCGCCGGCCAGGTGGTCGAAACGCGCGACCTCCGCCAGTCCATCGCCGAAGCTACCGGCCAGGAGCTCGGCTGGTTCTTCGACCAGTGGCTCGACCACGCCGGTCACCCAGAATTCGTCGTCCAGGCCGAGTGGGACGCGGACGCACGCCAACTGCGGTTGACCGTGGAACAGAAACAGGAGTTGAAAGAGTTGACGCCGATCTTCCGCCTCCCGGTCGAGGTCGAGTTCACCACCTCGCAGGGCGCGCAAACCTTCCGCATCGAGGTAGCGCACGCGCGCGAACACTTCACCTTCCCGCTGCCCGAGCGCCCGCGGCGCATCCGCTTCGACCCCGGCCAGCGCCTCCTGAAGAAGCTTGAGTTTGCGCGCTCGCGCGACGAACTCGTTGACCTGTTGCGCAGTGACTCGAACGTAATCGGCCGCATCTGGGCCGCCGAGCAACTCGCCCGGCACGCGAGCGACTCGGAGGCGTTGGTGGCGCTGCGCGAGGCGCTCCGCCAGGAGAAGTTCTACGGCGTGCGGCGGGAAATCGCGCGCCTGCTGGGCGAAACCCGACGTTCCGAAGCGCGCGATGCGCTGCTGGAAGCCCTGCGCGACGCCGACGCCCGCGTCCGTGAAGAAGCGGCCAAGGCGCTGGGCAAGTTCGTCCGCGACATGGACGCGGCGCGGGCGCTCGAAAACACCATCGGCAAAGACGAGAAGGTTTACGTGGTGGCGGCGGCGCTGAAGTCGCTCGGGCAGATTCGTGGCGAAGGCGCCTTCGAGCGGCTGCGCGGAGCGCTGGGGCGCGACTCGCACCGCGAGGAAATCCGCCGCGGCGCACTGGAAGGCTTCGCCGAGCTGGGCGACGCGCGGGCGCTGCCGCTGGCGCTCGAATGGTCGCGCTACGGGCAGCCGCCGCGGGCGCGCGAAGCCGCCATCGAAGCGCTGGGGAAGCTCGGCCGCGGGCAGGAGGATGTGCTCAATCATCTGATTGGCCTGCTGAACGACACCTACTTGTGGGCGCGGCGCTCGGCGACCAAAGCCTTGGGCGAGCTGGGCGACGCGCGCGCCATCGAGGCGCTGCAGGCTGTCGCTGACACGGCGCTCGAGCGGCGCGTGCAGCGCGAAGCGGAAAAGGCGCTGGAGAAAATGCAGCGCGCCCGGACCCCGCAGCGCACCGCCGAAGAGCTGCAGGTGGAAGTGGAAACCCTCAAGCAGGAAATCCGCCGCCTGCGTGAGAGCGCCGCACCTCCGCTGCCATAAGAGAACCTGGGCCAGCAGTGCAGTGGATGCCACTGTCCACCCATCGCGCCCGTCCAGCCAAAGAGCGCAGAAGCGGGCAGAATGACAGCGGACCGTATTGTTCGGTATTCTGTTGCAAGAGGCGAAACGTTTGACTGCAGAACGCAGCTCGGCGCTGGAGGCGACGCTCGGCGCGCTCGGGGCGCGATTTGCCAGCGTGCGCGGCTGCCGCGTGCCGGAGCAGTTCGGCGACGTTGCGGCGGAGTGCCGCGCCGTGCGGCAGTCGGCCGGCGTGATTGACCGCAGCGACCGCGCCTATCTGACCGCGAGCGGGCCGGACGCCGCGAGCTACCTGCAGCGCATGACCTCGAACGACATCGAGGGCCTCGCGCCCGGCCAGGGCTGCTACGCGCTGCAGCTTACGGCGCACGGCCACATCGTGGCCGACTTCTACGCCCTGCGCATGGGCGACCACGTGCTCCTCGAGACCGACTGGGTGCGGCGAGAGCCGCTGCGGGAAATCCTCGAGAAGCACATCGTGGCCGACGAGGTCGAGCTGGCCGACCAGAGCGAGCAACTGGCGGCGCTGGCGGTTGAAGGGCCGGCGGCGGGTAAACTGCTCACAGCCGCTGGCGCTGTGGCGCTTCCCGGCAAGGAGCTGAACCACACCTGGGTGAAGCTTGGCGAGACGCCGGTGCTCATCGTACGGCTGAGCGAGACGGGCGAAGAAGGCTACCGCCTCATCTTCGTCGTCGAGTACGCGCAGAACCTCTGGGACGCGCTGGTGGCCGCGCAGGGCGTCGTCCCCTGGCAGCCCGTGGGCCACGCGGCGCTCAACATCCTGCGCACCGAGGCTGGCCTTCCCTGGTATGGCGTTGACCTCGACGATCGCACGCTGCCGCCGGAAGCGGGCCTCGAAACGCGCGCCATCAGCTACACCAAGGGCTGCTACCTGGGACAGGAGATCATCGAGCGCATTCGCTCGCGCGGCCACGTGAACCGCCAACTGGTCGGACTCCTGCTCGCCGACGGCCCCTTGCCCGCGGCCGGGACAA
>JACPRL010000083.1 GCA_016189965.1 Acidobacteriota bacterium
CCACAGGTAGGCCCGGCCCAGCCCGTTCCACTTGCGGCGCTTGCGGTCGAGTCCGTCCACATTCAGCACCGTGGGCTTGCCGGCCAGCCGCGGCAGCCAAGCGAAGGGACTGTTGGCCACGTTGCAGATGAACACCACGTCGGCATCGGTCGAGAGCACGCGCCACACGGCCAGAAAGGTGTTGGCGACCGTGTCCAGATACTTCCACGCCAGCGTGGGCAGCAAAACGATGCGCATCCCGCGGTAGGTCGGCTGGTCGTACTGAATGTGCGGCCGCCGCCCGTAAATCGTCACGCGGTGGCCCCGTGCCGCCAGCCGCGCGCCCAGCTCCTCGGCCAGCGTCTCGAAGCCGCCGTAGTTGGCCGGGACGCCGCGCGTCCCCACGATGGCAATCGCGAGCGGCGGCGGCACGGCGGGAAAACTCACCGGGCGGAAGCGAAACCAGTGTCGGAGCTCCTGGTCGGGAACGCGCCGCTTTGCCTGCACCTGGCGCCGCTTCTCCCACAGGCGCCGCCGGTGCCGCCAGAGATAGCTGAACGCCGGCAGCGACGTCCGCTCGCGGAGCAATACGTAGAGCACGATTCCGAGGTCGCGCACCTTCATCGGGACAAATACGCGCCAGTAGAGCGGCCCGCCGATGTTCTTCGCCCGCATCAGGAAGCGGTTTTTGGTCGAATGGTAGTTCAGCAGCGGCGGCAGCGTGCGGCGGTTCTCCGGCAGCACGCGTCGCACGTGGTAGCCCACCGCCTGCGGCACGTAGAGGCAGCGCCAGCCCGCCAGTTGCGCCCGCCAGGCCAGGTCGGCGTCCTCGCGGTAGGCGAAGAACTCTTCATCGAAGAACTCGGCGTCCATCGAGACGTCCTCGATCAGCGCCCGGCGGTAGAGCGCCGCCGCCGCCGTCGCGCCGAAGACGTACTCCAGACGCTCGTACTGCCCGCGGTCGGGCTGGTTCGAGCCACGGTCGAAGTGCCGCAAGGTGGGCGTGAAATAGATGCCGGTGGAATCGAGCACGGGCGGGGCGAGCGGTCGGCCGTCCGGTGCGAGCCGCAGGAGTTTCCCGCAGGCCATCCCGACCTGGGCGCGGGGCTCGGCGGCTTCAAGCAGCTTCGCCAGAAAATCCTTTTCCAGCACCACGTCGGGGTTCAGGCAGAGAACCCAAGCCGCTTGCGTCTGCCGGATGGCCTGGTTCTGCGCCGCCGCAAAGCCCACGTTCTCGGAGTTGCGGATGAGTTGAATCCGCTCCGCGTACCTTTCGAGCCGGGGCACGCTCGAGTCCGCCGAGGCGTTGTCCACCACGATGGTCTCAAGCTCCACTCCCTCCTGCGCCAGCACCGAGTCGAGGCAGCGCTCGATATAGGCTTCGCTGTTGTAAGTAACCAGCGTGACGGCAACCCGCTTCACGCCTGCACCTCGCGCCCCGACTCCATCCTGTTTCGCGCCGCCTCGCCGCGGCCAAAAACACAATGCCGCACTACCTGCGCGTACGCTTGCAAGTAGGCGCGCCGGCTGGCGTCGGCTGGCTGCCCACCCACGAGCGTCGCACCCAACCGCAGCAGCATCCCCGCGAAGATAGCGCCGCGCAGCGCCAGCGCGGCGCCCCTTCCGTGGTGCTTGCGAAAGTAGCGCAGCAGGTTGCAATACCAGAAGAGCTGCCGCTGGCGCGGGCTCAAGCGCGCCACGCTGTGGCCGCCCGCGTGGCGGAAGCGCGCCCGCGGCTCATAGACAATCCGCCAGCCGCTCGCCCGCAGCCGCCGGCAGAAGTCAACGTCCTCGAACCAGAGGGGAAAAAACTGCTCGTCGAATCCGCCGACCGCTTCCCAAGCACGGCGCTTGACCAGCAGGCAGGCGCCGGGCGGCTGCTCAATCTCGGCCGCGCGCTCGTAGTCCAGATCGAGGCAGCGGTAGCGGCGGTTCCAGCGGTTGCCGGGAAAGAACCGGTTGAGGAGCAGTATCTCCGCCACCGCGGTCGCCAGCGTCGGCAACCGCCGCGCGGTGAACCCTGCCTGGGTCGAACCATCGGGATTGAGCAAGCGTCCGCCCGCGGCGCCGATGCGTTCGGGAGCCACTGCCGCTCGCAGCGCTTCCAGCGCCCCGCGCTCGGCCGCCACGTCGGGATTCAGGAGCAGCACCAGCTCGCCGCGCGCCGCCTGGATGCCCTGGTTGGCTGCCGCGGCGAACCCGCGGTTTTCGGGATTGGCCAGCACCACCGTTCCGCCCATGCCGCGCGCCCGCGCCACCGTGTCGTCCGCCGAGGCGTTATCCACCACAATGCGCTCCCAGGCCGGGTCTGCGAGGCTGCGCAGGCATGCTTCCACGTGCTCAGCGGAGTTGAAGGTGATGATGACGACCGAAGCGGCGGGCTGCATCGTTTGCGCGGGCCGATTATAGCACGGACTTTTCGGCTGCTCGGTGGCGCGGGCTGCTAGAATAGCGCCGCAGCCCGGCAGAAGAGAGGACAATGCGCATTCTTCTCCTGGGAGCGGGCGGACAGCTCGCCACCGACATCGCCGCCGCGCTCACCGGCGACAAAATCATCCCGCTCACGCACGCCGAACTGGACATCTGCGATGCGGCAGAAGTGCGCCAACGCGTCGAGAGCCTGCGGCCCGACTGCATCGTCAATACGGCCGCCTTTCACCGCGTAGACGAGTGCGAAGAGCAGCCGGAGCGAAGTTTCGGCGTCAACGCCGTAGGCGTTTACCATCTAGCGCGCGCCGCCGGCGCCGTCGGCGCCATCTTGGTGCACTTCAGCACCGACTACGTGTTCGACGGCGCCCAGCGCGCCCCCTACCGCGAAACCGACCGGCCGAATCCGCTCTCGGTTTACGCCATCTCCAAACGCGCAGGCGAGCTCATCGTCGAGCGCTACTGTGAGAAATACTTCCTCATTCGAACTTGCGGCCTCTACGGCCGGGCCGGCAGCCGCGCCCGGCAAGGCAGCAACTTCGTCGAAGACATGCTGCGGCTGGCCCGCGAAGGCAAGCCCATCCGCGTCGTCACCGACCAGGTGCTGACGCCGACCAGCACCGCCGACCTGGCGCAGAAACTCGTCCCGCTGCTCCACAGCACGCACTTCGGCCTCTACCATATGACCAACGCGGGGGAATGCTCCTGGTACGAGTTCGCGCGGGAAATCTTCCGCCTGGCCGGCCTGCAGCCCGACCTCCAGCCCACCACGCAAGCCGAGCTGGCGCGCAAAGCCCGCCGCCCGCCCTACTCGGTGCTCGACAACTACAACTACCGCGCCGCTGGCTTTGACGATTTCCGCCCTTGGCAGGAAGCCCTGGCCGACTACCTCCACGGCCGTGGGATATAATCAGCCCGATGGAGCTGACGCGGGAGCAGATCGCGGCGGTGGCCGAGCCCCGCCGCGACGCCTACGAAGCGGTCATCGGCCTCGAAGTCCACGTGCAGCTCAAGACGGAATCAAAAATCTTCTGCGCCTGCTCGACGAGCTTCGGCGACCCACCCAACACCAACGTCTGCCCGGTCTGCCTCGGGCTGCCGGGGTCGCTGCCCGTGCTGAACCGGTGGGCGATCGAGCTGGCGCTGCGCGCCGCCCTGGCGCTCAACTGCCAGGTCCGCGAGCGCTCCCGCTTTGCCCGCAAGAACTACTTCTACCCCGACCTGCCCAAGGGCTACCAGATTTCGCAGTACGAGCTGCCGCTGGCCGAGGCGGGCTGGCTGGAG
>JACPRL010000005.1 GCA_016189965.1 Acidobacteriota bacterium
CGCCCGCACCCAGGAAGGCCAGAAGGCCGTGGAAGACCTGCGGGCGCGGTTCGGTCCCCGCGAGTCCGAACTGCAGAAGCTCTCGGAGGAGATCCGAGAACTGGAGAGCCGCCTGCAAACCCAGCAGCGCACCCTGAGTGACGAGGCCCGCCTGCAAATCGTCCGCGAGGTCGAACGCAAGCGCAAGGTCTTCACCCGCCAGCAGCAGGACCTTCAGGAGGACGCCCAGTTCGCCCAGCAGGAGCACCTGCAACGGATCGGGGAGAAGCTGCAGAAAATTGTGGACCGGTACGCCCGGGAGAACAGCCTCGCGCTGGTTCTGAACGATTCCGACGGCACCCTGGTCGTCTTCGCCACCGCCGCCGTGGACATCACCGAACCGGTGGTGCGCCTCTACGATCAGACCCATTCTATGCAACCCGCCGCGGGTGGCTCGAACCCTCCGGCCAGCCAGCCCCCACCACCCCGGAAACCGAACTAGCCCGCGGCCGCCGCAGCCGGACGGGCAGGCCTTCGGCCGGCCGCCCGGCAATTTTTCCCTTGCGAGCGGCTGCAATCTGCTGCTATAGTTAGTTTTGTAGGCGGAATTGACGACGAAACCGAGTGGGCGCGAGCCCACTTTTTTGTTGGGGAGCCGTGAACCTCGAGCCCATCCGCGCCATTGCCGAGCGGGTCGCCGGCTCCGAAGGCCTGGAGCTGGTGGCCGTGGAGTGGGCGGGCACGCACAGCCAGGGCGTGCTGCGCATCGTCATTGACCGTCCCGGCGGCGCCATCAGCCACGGCGACTGCCAGACGGTCAGCGAACAGGTGGGGACGATCCTGGACGTCGAAGACCTCGTCCCGCGTCGCTACGTCCTCGAGGTGGCCTCGCCGGGGCTCGACCGCAAGCTCTACACCCCGGCGGACTACGAGCGCTTCCGCGGCCGCCGCGTCAAGGTGCGTTTGAAGCAAGCCCCGGCCGCGCTGGGCCGCAAGCGCTTCACAGCAGAGCTGGAAGGCCTGGCCGACGGCGTGGTCAGCTTCCGGCTGGGGGAGGAACGCGTCGAGGTTCGCTACGAAGAAATCGACGTCGTCAACTTGGTAGCTGAACTCTGAGGCGACACTCGGATGGCGATGAGCCTGTTGGCACAAACGATTGACCAGCTCAGCCGCGAAAAGGGCATTGACCCGCAGATCATCGTCTCGGCGCTGGAAGACGCCATGGTGGTGGCGGCGCGCAAGTACTACAAGACGGGCGAAGACCTGCGGGCGCAATTCGACGCCAAGAGCGGCAACGTCAACGTGTTCGCGGTGAAGAAAATCGTCGAGAGCGTCGCCGACCCGCAGCTCGAAACCAGCCTGGAGGAAGCTCGCCAGCGCAACCCCAAGGCCGAAGTCGGCCAGGAGGTCCAGTTTCCCAAGCCCACCGACGTGCTGGGACGCATCGCCGCCCAGACCGCCAAGCAGGTCATCTTCCAGAAAGTGCGCGAGGCCGAGCGCGACATCGTGGTGGCGGAGTACAGCGGCCGGGTGGGGGAGCTGCTGAACTGCGTGGTGAAGCGGATGGAGGGTCCGGAAGTGATTGTCGAGCTGGGGCGGCACGAGGCGCGGCTACCCAAGCGGGAACAGTCGCGGCTGGAGACCTACCACATCGGCGACCGCCTGCGCGTGGTCATCAAGGAGGTCGACCGCGCCGCCAAGGGCCCGCAAGTGGTCGTCTCGCGCGCCGACCCCGCCCTGGTGCAGCGGCTGTTTGAGATGGAAGTGCCGGAGATTTACGACGGCACGGTGCAGATCAAGGCCATTGCGCGCGAGGCGGGCGAGCGCACCAAGGTGGCCGTGCTGTCGAGGGACCGCGAGGTGGATGCGGTGGGCGCCTGCGTGGGGATGAAGGGCATGCGGGTGCAGTCCATCATCCGCGAGCTGCGCGGCGAGAAGATTGACATCATCGAGTGGGTGGAAGATCCGCTGGCCTTCGCCACCAACGCCCTGAGCCCGGCCAAGGTGTCCCGGGTCAGCGTGGTCAATCCGCAGGAGCGCCACCTGGAAGTGGTGGTCGAGGACAGCCAGCTCTCCCTCGCCATCGGCAAGAAAGGGCAGAACGTGCGCCTGGCCTCGAAGCTCCTCGACTGGCACATCGACATCAAGAGCGAGGAGGAAAAGCGCCGCCAAGTGGAAGCGCAGATGGCCGGGATGATGCCCGCCGGCCAGCGCACCCCGCTCGAACAACTCGCCGGCCTGGGCGAGAAGACCCGCGAGCGGTTGGCCGCCCACGGCATCGCCACCATCGAGGAATTGGCCGCCAAGACGCCGGAAGAGTTAATGGCCATTCCCGGCATCGGCGAAAAGATGGTGCAGAGAATCGCCGCCGCCGTGAAGCAGCACTTCGAGCCTGAAGCGGCGCCCGCCGAAGCGGCAACCGAAACGCCGGCGGCCGCGGCAGCCCCGGCCCCCGAGGCCGACAGCACGGAAGAGACTGAGGTGACGGCGGAAATCGCCGAGACCGAGCCCGGAAAGGGAGACTAGTCCGAAGACTGATGGGACAGATACGCATCAACGAGCTGGCGCGCGAACTCGAGGTCAAGGCCAAGGCCCTCCTCGACTACCTGCCCGAAATTGGCTTTACGGAGAAGAAGACCCACTCCAGTTCGCTCGACGACGACATCGCCGACAAGGTGCGCGCCCACTTCCGCGCTGTCCAGGTGGCCGAAGAGGAAGCCGCCCGGCAGGAGACCGAGGCCAAAGCCGCCGTCGAACGCGCGGCCGTGGAACGCGCGGCAGCGGAACGCGCCGCGGCGGAGCGAGCCGCGGCCGAGCGCGCCGCCGCACAGGCTGCGGCCGAACGCGCCGTCGAAGCCCCTCCGGCTCCGATCCCCCGGCCCGCCCCCGGCGGGGCGCGCGTCACTGCAGCCCCCGCCGCTGCTGCCGAACCGCGCCGCGTCCCCGCTCGGCCCGAAGAAACCCCGACGGCGCCTCGTCCCACTGCCCGCGCGGCGGCTGGCGCACCGGCGGCCGGGCTCGCCGTCCCCGAGCCCGGAAAACCGATCTACGAACGCAAGCCCGCGCGGCCGCGCCCGGCGGTCAAGACCACGGTCGAAAAGCGTTTTGAAGAAGGGGAGCGCAAGCTGCGACATCCGGTGCGGCCGCGGGTGCGGCCCGAGCCCTCGCTGCGCAAAGTCCCCCGGCCGCGGGAAGCGCCGGCGCCGGCGCCCCGCGAGCCCATCCACATCACCATCACCGAAGGCATCACGGTCAAGGAGTTGGCCGAGCGGCTCGACGTCCGCGCCAAGGACGTCATCAAGGCGCTCATGGACCGCAACCTGCTCACCACCATCAACCAGACGCTGGACACGCAGCTCGCCACCGACATCGCCCAGGCCTTCAACGCCAGCGTCTCCGTCCGCTCCTTTGAAGAGGAAGCGGTCGAGGAAGTGACGGCGCAGGAAGAGGCGCGGGGCGGGCGAGCGGCGCGGGCGCCGGTGGTGACGGTGATGGGCCACGTGGACCACGGCAAGACACTGCTGCTCGACGCCATCCGCGAAACCAACATCGTGGCCCAGGAAGCCGGCGGCATCACACAGCACATCGGGGCCTACCAGGTCGAGGTCAACGGGCGCAAGATCGTCTTCATTGACACACCGGGCCACGAAGCCTTCACCCGCATCCGTGCCCGCGGCGCCCAAGTGACCGACATCGTGGTGCTGGTGGTGGCGGCCGACGACGGCGTGATGCCGCAGACGCTCGAAGCCATTGACCACGCCCGCGCCGCCGGCGTGCCCATCGTGGTGGCCCTCAACAAAATCGGCAAGCCCGGGGTGCAGCTCGACCGCGTCAAAAAGCAACTGGCCGACCGCGGGTTGCTGCCGGAAGAGTGGGGCGGCGAGACGGTGACGGTGGAGGTCTCGGCCAAGCAGAAGACCAATTTGAACCTGCTGCTGGAGATGATCCTGCTGGTGGCCGACCTGCGCGAGCTCAAGGCCAACGCCGGCCTGCCCGCCACTGGCACGGTGCTCGAAGCCAAGATTGACCGCGGGCGCGGCCCCGTGGCCACCGTGCTGGTCCAGGACGGCACCCTGCGCTTGGGCGACCCCTTCATTGTCGGCTCCATCTTCGGCAAGGTCCGCGCCCTGTTCGACGACCGCGGCCGGCCACTCAAGGAATCTGGCCCGGCCAGCCCGGTGGAAGTTCTGGGCCTGAACGGTCTGCCGGAGGCTGGCGACCACTTACAGGTGGTGCCCGACGAAGCCAAGGCCAAGCAGGTGGCGGCCTTCCGCGAGCAGAAGCTGCGCGAGGCGGCGCTGGGGGCGAGCGCGCGGCTGACGCTCGAACACCTGCACGAGCAACTGGAAGCGGGGGCGGTGCGGGAGCTGCCGCTCATCCTCAAGGCCGACGTGCAGGGCTCGGTCGAAGCGCTCACTGAGCAGTTGAACCGGCTGAGCACCGACAAGGTGAGAATCAAGATCATGCACTCGAGCGCCGGCGGCATCAGCGAGACCGACGTGCTGCTGGCTTCGGCCTCGAACGCCGTCATCATCGGCTTCAGCGTGCGGCCCGACCGCAAGGCAGCCGAGCTGGCCCAGCAGGAAGGCGTGGACATCCGCCTGCACAACGTCATCTACGAGGTGCTGGACGAATTCCGCCTGGCGGCGGACGGGCTGCTCGAGCCCACAGTAATGGTATCCTTCGTCGGGCTCGCCGTAGTCCGCGAATCCTTCCGCATCCCGCGCGTCGGCATGGTGGCGGGC
>JACPRL010000086.1 GCA_016189965.1 Acidobacteriota bacterium
GCTCTACACCCTGCCCGACTACTGGTCCGCCTTCCACGGTGGCCACTACGACCCGGCCGACGAAGTCGACACCGGCGTCGCCCGCGGCGAGCTTGTGTCCCTCGCCGAGCGCCTCACGACCGTGCGGTCAGGCTTCCATCTTCACCCCAAGGTCGCACGTCTGCTCGAGCAGCGCGCCCCGACGCGTCGGGGCGAGCGCCCGCTCGACTTCGGCATGGCCGAAGCCCTCGCCTTCGCCTCTCTCCTCCGTCAGGGCGTCCCCGTGCGCCTCTCCGGCCAGGACAGCCGCCGCGGCACCTTCAACCAGCGCCACGCTGTCCTGTTCGACACCGAGACTGAAGAGGAATTCATCCCGCTCGAACACATCGGGGACTCCCAGGCCCGCTTTGAAATCTACAACTCCGTCCTCTCCGAAGAAGCCGCCCTCGCCTTCGAGTACGGCTACAGCCGCGACTTCCCCGAAACCCTCGTGCTGTGGGAAGCCCAGTTCGGCGACTTCGCCAACAACGCCCAGGCCGTCATTGACCAGTTCATCAGCGCCGGGGAAGACAAGTGGGGGCTGCTCTCCGGACTCGTCCTGCTCCTGCCCCACGGCTACGAAGGCCAGGGGCCGGAGCACTCGAGCGCCCGCCTCGAGCGCTTCCTCCAGCTCGCCGGCGAGGACAACCTCCAGGTCTGCCAACCTTCAACCGCCGCCCAGTACTTCCACCTGCTCCGCCGCCAGGCGCTGCGCCGCTGGCGCAAGCCGCTCATCGTCTTCACGCCCAAGAGCATGCTCCGCCACCCCGATGCCAGCTCCCCGCTCGAAGATTTCTCCCGCCCGCGTTTCCTGAACGTCCTGCCCGAAACCGAAATCGAATCGGCCACGCGCGTGCTGCTCGCCACCGGCAAAATCGTCCACGAGCTCCGCCAGGAGCGCCGCCGCCGGGGCGACACCTCGACCGCCATCATCTCGCTCGAACAGCTCTATCCGTTCCCCGAAGACGAGCTTGCCGCCGCGCTCGCACGCCATCCGCAGGCGCGCGAGCTGGTCTGGGTGCAGGAAGAGCCCGCCAATATGGGCGCGCTCTTCTACGTCCTGCCCTGGCTCGAGCGCCACGCCGGCGGCCGTCCCGTGCGCTCGGTCAAGCGCTCGGCCAGCGCCAGCCCCGCCACCGGCTCCGCCAAAGCCCACGACCTCGAACAGAAAACTCTCCTCACCCTCGCCTTCGCCACCTCCCAATCCTGACCCCTTGTATACTTGAACACGTGATTCGCCCATCCAGCCGCAACAGAGAGCGCGGGGGGTCGCTCCCCTTTGGCGCTATCTCCGTTGTGGTAATTGCCGTCCTTACCTATTTCTTCGGCTGGAAAGTCCTCTTGATCGTGGCATTGTTGTTTGGCGCCATCACACTGGGAACGTTTCTGTACGACACCTTCTTCGGTTGGCGGAGCAAACGAGGAAACAAATGTACAAAATGTGGAGCAACGAACCTCGGTATGTTTGTGCACTACGGAAGCTATGTTCTTCGCTGTCTGGACTGCGGCCAGGCCGACGTAGCCACCAGTTTCATGGCGATTGAATCCTACCTGACGGGGCGCTTTCAAGCTGTCTTGGTCGACGACAATCTGAACGAAAAGCAGCTCTTGGCCGAGGGCACCTGTGCAGAGATCAGCGGAAGGGTCGAAGAGGCGGCCGGAAAAGGCAATTGGGTTTGGCTCCGGCCCGTCGGCGGGGCTTCGTGACTAATTACAATCGAGGCTCGGTTCCAAGTCGAGGGATCTGCTTTTCTCCTTTGCGTCCTCCAGTACGCACCCGATACCGGGTACTCGGTACCCCTTAGTTCTCGCCTTCCTTGACGCCCTGAGGTAAACTGTCCCGCGAGGGGTTTACAACATGAGAATTCCTACCTCCGCCACCGGCCACGGCTAGCTGGCTCGGAAGCCCGCTCAGCCCGGCGGCTTGCCTGCCAGAGGCAGGCGTGTCGGCCGCCCGGGAAGTTTCATCGGCCTTCCGGCCTCGTCCGAGCCTTCCGTCGCGCCGGCCCGTCTAACCATCATCCGAAAAATCTGCCCGTGCGGAATGGTGCAAGAAAATGACTGACACTGCCCTTGAAGTCGAAAACCTGGTCAAAATCTACCGGCCGCGCCGCGGCGCCCCCGTGCGTGCCCTCGACGGGATGAGCTTCGCCGTCCGCCGCGGCCACATCTTCGGCCTCCTCGGCCCCAACGGCGCCGGCAAAACCACTCTGCTCAAAATCCTCACCACGCTCCTGCGCCCCACCGACGGCCGCGCCCGCGTCATGGGCTTCGACGTCGTCGCCGCGCCGCTCGAAGTCCGCCGCCGTGTCTCCGTCGTCCTGCAGGAAAGCGCCGTCGAAATGTTCCTCACCGTGCGCGACAACCTGCTCAGCTTCGCCCGCTTCCACGGCCTCCGCGGCCGCCCCGCCCACGAGCGCGCCGCCGCCGTCCTGGCCCGCTTCCAGCTCGAACCCGAGGCCGACCGCAAGGTGATGGATCTGAGCGGCGGCTTCCGCCGCCGCGTGCAGGTGGCCAAGATGTTTATGGTCGACACGTCCGTGATGTTTCTCGACGAGTTCTCCAGTGGCATGGACCCGCTGCTGAAGCGCGCGGTGATGGGCTACCTGCGCGAAGAAGCCGCGCGCGGCCGCACCATCGTCCTGACCACGCTGGTGCTTAGCGAAGCCGAAGAGCTCTGCGACGACATCCTCATCATCAACCGCGGCCGCCAGGTGGCCCGCGGCGACCTCTACGCCTTGAAGCTCCTCTCCCAGAACCTCTACGAAGTCCTGATGACCTTCGAGACCCTACCCGCGGGACTGGAAGCGCAAGTGGCGGCGCTCGCGCCGCTGCGCCTCTCCGTCCACGAGAACACGCTCGAGTTGACGCTGAAGGCCGACGAGGCGCAGGTGCTCGACCTGGTCAGCGCACTGGCGCGCCAAGGGCGCCTGCTCAAGGTCGAAGTCTCCGGGCCGACGCTCGAAGATATCTTCGTCGAACTGATGGAAGCGGGCGCCGCCGCCCCGCGAAAGGAGTAGCCATGTCGGCCATCGCCGCCATCTTCTACCGCGAAGGCAAGCTGCGCTTCACCAACCTGGGCTGGATGTTCTGGGACCTCTTCTACCCGCTGGGCTACCTGCTCGTCTTCAGCGTCGGCATCAACTACGCCCTCGGCTCGCCCTTCCAGACACTCGACCTCGACTACAACGCCTTCTTCCTCGCCGGCGTCCTCGGCATGGCCAGCTTCGGCATCGCCTCCAACACCGCCTGGGGGTTCTTCTTCGACCGCGACAACGGCATCTTCTACGAGATGCTCATCTACCCGCTCAGCCGCGCCCAGTTCCTCGCCGGCAAAGTTCTCTTCAACCTGCTGCTCGCCGTCGCCCAGGCCGCCATCGCCGTCAGCCTCGCCGCCGCACTGCTCCGCGTCCCCATCCGCTGGGACCTTTGGCCCGTGCTGGTGGTCGGCGTCGTCGGCGGCACCGCCGGCTGGTTCTTCTTCTTCGCCATCTTCGCGCTCAAGATTCGCCGCAACGACGTCTTCAACACCGTGATGTCGGTCTTCTACTTCCTGCTGCTGTTCGCTAGCTCGATGTTCTATCCGCTCGAGCCGCTCCCGGTCTGGTTCCGCACCGCCGCGCTCTCGAACCCCATCACCTGGCAGGTCGACTGGCTCCGCTTCAGCACCATCGGCCTGGGCGACATGACCCAAGTTATGCTCGAAGGCCTCGCCTTTGCCCTCTTCTCCCTGCTCGCCTTCGCCTACGCCGTCCGCTGCCTCCAACAACAGGAGTAGCCTCACTCCCCCTAGCAGCCTGCTGAAAAACTTCCCCTCACTGTCATCCCGAGCCCTTGCGCGCCTTGGCGGCGAGGAATCTGCTTTTTCTGACAAGTTGACATTTTTTCAACATCCTTGTCAGTGAGGGGAGGAAGCCATGCGGTGGCCGAACTGGCTGCGGATTCTCCTGTTGGTGGCGCTGGTGGGCGCGGCGGCCTACTGGACGGGAACGCAAAGGCCGGCACCCGTAGCGCCGGAGGCGGCCCCGGCCGCGAGCCCGGCCCAAGCGCCGGCGCCGGCCGAGAGCTGGCTGAAGGAAGCAGTCGAGCGTCCCGTGGCGCCGGGGTCGCTGAGCGACGACGAGCACAACAGCGTTGCGGTCTACCGGCGGGCGTCGCTGGCGGTAGTGAACGTCACCACACGCGCGATGGAGATCGACTTCTTCTACGGGCCGGTGCCGGTCGAGGGCTCCGGCTCGGGCTTCCTCATCAGCGACGACGGCACCCTCGTCACCAACTATCACGTCATCGCCGGCGCGCAGGAGGTGCAGGTGACCCTGGGCGACCGCTCGAGCTTCCGCGCCCGCGTGGTGGGTTCCGACCCGCTCACCGACCTGGCCGTGCTGCAAATCACCGCCGCCGGCCGCCGCCTCCCCACGCTGCCCCTGGGCGACTCGAGCCAGCTCCGCGTCGGCCAGAAGGTGCTGGCCATCGGCAACCCCTTCGGCTTCCAGGGCACGCTGACCACCGGGGTGGTCAGCGCGCTCGAGCGCACTCTGCGCACCGAGACCGGCGCGCTGATTGACGAGGCCATCCAGACCGACGCCGCCATCAACCGCGGCAATTCCGGCGGGCCGCTGCTCGATTCGCAGGGGCGCGTCGTCGGGGTCAACACGCTGATCTTCACCCCCTCGGGCGGCAGCATCGGCATCGGCTTCGCCATCCCGGTCAACACGCTGAAATTCGTCGTCGGCGACCTGGTGCGCCACGGGCGGGTGCGGCGCGCCTGGTTGGGCATTTCCGGTATGGAGTTGTGGGCCGAGCTGGCCGAGGCGCTGAAGCTGCCGGTGCAGAGCGGCGTGCTGGTGGCGGAAGTGGCGCGCGGCGGGGCGGCCGAGCGCGCCGGGCTGCGCGGCGGCACCCGCTGGGCGCGGGTGGGTCGGCTGCGCGTCCCGGTGGGCGGCGACGTCATCGTGGCGCTCAACGGGCAGAAGGTCGAGTCGGTAGTGGACATCAACCGCGTGGTCTACAAGAAGCGCCCCGGCGAGTCCGTCGAAGTCACCTTCTATCGCGGCGGCGAGAAGCGCACCGCCAAGGTCCCCCTCGACGAGCGCCGCCCCCCCCGCTAGGTGCCAACCGCCTACCGCGAGCGCCGGAGCCGCAAAAACAAACGCCGAGCCCGGCGGCACCCGCCGCCGGGAAGCGCTGGCTGGATTCCCGGGTGGCAGGTGCCACCCGGCTCGGCGCGAGAGACTTCTTAGCTCTTGGTGACTTCGCACCACGGGCGCCGGCCCCTAGCTCCCAGCGGCGGGAGCCGCTGGGCTGAACAAAGAAAAAGATTTCGGTTCAGCCCACGGGCTTCGGCCCGTGGGTTTGCGCCACCGGGCACCTGCGGGTGGAAGGCTGAAGCCTTCCGCTACGGCGGGAGGGGCAGCTGATGTAGCGGAACCCTTCAGGGTTCCACCGCCGGCCACCGAACACCGACCACCGAACACCGGCCACTACATTCCTTCGTAATGCGGCCCGCCGCTGCCTTCGGGAGGCACCCACGTAATGATTTCGTAGGGGTCCATGATGTCGCAGGTCTTGCAGTGGACGCAGTTCGAAGGATTGAGCTTCAGGCGCTTGCGGTCGCCCTCGGTGACGATCTCATAGACGGCGGCGGGGCAGAAGTACTGGCAGGGATTGCCGTACTCGGCGGCGCAGCGCGTGGAGCAGATGTCCGTATCGGCCACCAGCAGGTGCGCGGGCTGGTCTTCCTCGTGGCGCGTGCCGGAGTAGAAGACGTCGGTGACTTTGTCGAAGGTGAACTGGCCGTCGGGCTTGAAGGCCAGCGGCCGGGCGTCCGTGAGCGCAGAAAGTTTCTTGTACTGCTCGTGGCCGGCGCGGTTCGAGTAGCGGGCGTAGAGGCCGCGGCCGCCGGTGACGAACTGCAGGGCGGCATGGAAGAGGCCGCGCCAGAGGCCGTGCTCGAAGCCCTGGTGGAAGTTGCGCACGCGCCAGAGTTCCTTCTTGACCCAGCTCTGCTCGACCCGATCGTGGAAGGCGCGCAAGGTTCTTTCTGAAGTGTCGCCGGCACGCAGCGCCGCGAAGATGGTTTCCGCCGCCAGCATGCCGGTCTTGAGCGCCATGTGGATGCCCTTGAGGCGCTGCGAGTCGAGAAAGCCCGCGGTGTCGCCGATGAGCAGTGCGCCGTTCACGTAGGTCTTCGGAATCGCCCAATAGCCCCCGGCGGGAATCGTCTTGGCGCCGTAGCGCACCAGCTTGCCGCCCTCGAGCAGCCGGCGCACGAAGGGGTGAAGCTTGTACTGTTGGAAGGCAACGTGGGGGTCGAAGAGCGGGTTGGCGTAGTGCAGGCCGGCGACGAGGCCGAGCGAGACGCGGTTGCCCTGCAGCCCGTAAATCCAGCCGCCACCGTATATGTCGCTCGGCAGCGGATAGCCCATCGTGTGCCAGACGGTGCCCGGTTTGATGCGACCCTCGGGCACTTCCCAGAGTTCCTTCACCCCCAGAGAGTAAACCTGCGGATTGCGCCCGGCATCGAGTTGGAATTTGTTGATAAGTTGCTTGGTGAGCGAGCCGCGCGGGCCTTCGGCCAGCACGGTGACGCGGGCGCGCAGGTGGTAGCCGGGCTGGAAGTTGGGCTTGCGCCCGCCGTTCTTGTCCACGCCCTTGTCGTCGGTCTGGATGCCAACCACAGTGCCGTCTTCAATCAGCAGCTCGGAGCCGGCGAAGCCGGTGAAGACGTTGATGCCGGCGCGTTCGGCGCGCTGGCCGAGCCACTGCACCAGGCGGGCAAGCGAGACGACGTAGTTGCCGTGGTTGCGCAGCGGCGGCGGCGTGATCGGAAAGCGGAAGGCGCGGCGTTGGGTGAAGAAGTAGGCGGCGTCGTCCGTGACGGGCGTATCGAGCGGCGCGCCTTCTTTTTCGAAGTTGGGGACGAGCTCGCGCAGCCCCTTCGGGTTCATCACCGCGCCGGAGAGCAAGTGCATCCCCAGCGCATCGGCTTTCTCGATGACGTAGATGTTTTCGGCGCTCAGGCCGCCCGGATTCGCCTTGATGAGTTCGGCGAGGCGAAGCGCGCAGGCCAGCCCGGCCGGCCCGGCGCCGACGATGACCACGTCGGCTTCGAGCTGCTCCCGCTCGATCGCTTGCTCATTCATGGGCAGTCAGGATAGCTGAGGACGGCGGAGAAACCCAAGCAGGTTTTCCCCGCACCCCTTCCGCGGAAGCGCTGCGCGCGACGTTTTTATCGGCGGGGCTAAAGCCCCGCCCTTCCGGGAACGGTCGTGGCGCTTCGCGCAACCAGTGCTCCCCCCACCCAGCGTTGTCATCCTGAGCGGAGTCCCGCCCCGTGCGGCGTTGGGGCCGCCGTGGTTGGGGCACGACTCTTGTGCCGCCGCAAGGGGCGGGACGGAGTCGAAGGATCTGCTTGCCTGGGGCAACAGGCCGAAGAAAAAGCAGATTCCTCGCCGCCAAAGGCAGGCAAGGGCTCGGAATGACACGCGCTGTAAGACAGTTCTCTTTGTGTCTTCGTGCCTTTGTGGCTAGCCTTTCTCGAGGGCGTCGATGAGGGCGGGGACGATTTCGAAAAGGTCGCCGACGATGCCGTAGTCGGCGACCTCGAAGATGGGGGCGTTCGAGTCCTTGTTGATGGCCACCACGGTGCGCGAACCTTTCATCCCCACCACGTGCTGGATGGCGCCGGAGATGCCCAGCGCCAGGTAGAGCTTGGGGGCGACCGTCTGGCC
>JACPRL010000077.1 GCA_016189965.1 Acidobacteriota bacterium
AGGTAGGGTAGAGCGTCCTTGCTTTCGACGAACTTTTTTAAGCTGGCTTCGACGGCGGGTTGCATGAAGAGCTGGCAGAAGAGGTCAATCTCCTGGCGCAGTTCGTCCGCGGGGATGGGCTTGGCGAAGCGCTTGGCGGCAGCGCGGGTGGCGCGGTCGAACTTGCCCACCTGCGCGGCGGTGGCGCGGGCGACGCGCAGCGATTCGCCTTCCGCCGCCAGTTGGCTCACCAAGCCGACGGCGTGGAGCCGGCTGGCGTTGAGGCTGCGGCCGGTGAGGAGCAGGTCGCGGACGACGGCGTTGCCGAGGTCGCGCTTGAGGCGCGGGAGGCCGCCGAAGCCGGGAATGAGCCCGAGGCGGAGCTCGGGGAAGCAGAAGCGAGCCATCTTGTCGGCAATGATGAGATCGCAGGCCAGAGCGAGCTCAAAGCCGCCGCCGAAGGTGACGCCGTGGACGGCGGCGAGGGTGGTGAGCGGGGAGGCGTCGAGCGTGTTCATCACGCGGTGAATCCGCTCCAGGAAGCTGCGCACGCCGGCCAACCGCTCGGCCGCCGGCAAGCCCTGCATCCCGGCGTAGAGCTCGCGGAGGTCGGCGCCGGCGCTGAAGCCTTGCTTGAGCTTGCTATAAACGATGACGGCGTGCGCTTCATCCTCCGCGGCTTTTAGCGCTTCGATGAAGCGCTCGAGCTCCTCGAGCGTCTCCGAACCGATTTCGTTGCAGGGCTCGCGGTGCAGCGCCAGCTCGACGACGCCCTCGCGCAGCTCCCAGCTCAGCGTCTTGCCTTGATAATTTTTCATCTCCCGTTACCAGTTAACAATTACGAGTTGCTGGTTGCAAGACCTTCGGGCGGCGGGGACACCCACCGAGGGTTTCCCCGCACCCCTTCCGCGGTGGCGCTGCGCGCAGCTTTTTTGCGGCACGGCTAAAGCTGTGCCCTTCCGTCTTCGTGGCTTGGTGTCGTTGCGGCATCAGTTCCTAGGCTGTTGTCTTCTGGTACACCGCTTCGATTTGCGCCTCGTAGCGGGCAGCGATGGCGTCGCGCTTCATTTTCCCGTTGGCGGTGAGCAAACCGTTCTCGATGGTAAAGGGCTCGCGGCAAATATGGAAGGCGCGGAGGCGGTTGTAGTGGGGCAGGCCGGCGTTCAGGGTGTCGAGGGCGGCTTCGACCTGCGCGGGGATGACGGCGCCAGTGACGAGGGCGGCGAGAAAGCTCTGCTTGTCGCCGACCACCAAGACGTGCTGCGCGCCGGGCAGCGTGCGCCCGAGCGCCTCCTCGAGTGGCTCGGGGGCGACGTTGTGCCCGGAGCTGAGGATGAGCAGGTTCTTGATCCGGCCGATGATGCGCCAGTTGCCGCGCGGGTTCACCTCCCCCTGGTCGCCCGTGCGGAACCAGCCGTCGCGCAGGATTTGGGCGGTTTCTTCGGGGCGGTTCCAGTAGCCGGGGAAGACGTTCGGCCCGCGGACGAGGATTTCGTCGTTCTCGCCGAGCTTCATCTCCACGCCTTCGATGGCCGGGCCGACGCAGCCCGGTTCGACCCGGCCGGGATAGTCCATGGTGCAGATGGCGGTGGTTTCGGTGAGGCCGTAGACCTGGAGGACGGGCACGCCGAGCATGTGGAAGAAAAGCTGCGTCTCGACGGCGAGCGGTGCCGAGCCGCAAATCAGCGCCTTGAGGTTGGGGCTGATTTTGCGGCGGATGGCGGGGAAGAGCAAGTGGCCGGCGAGCGCGAGCCAGAAGCGCTCGCTGAGCGATGGCATCCCCCTCTGGCTGCTGGCCCAGGCCTGCTTGGCCTTGCTAAACAGCGCGAGGGCGAAGCCGCCGCGCTGGGCGAGTTGCTCTTCGATTCCCCGCGAGACACGTTCGAGCAGCGCGGGGACGTTCAAGAAGTAGTCCGGGGCGGCGAGGCGGAGCTCGTCGGCCAGCATGGTGAGGTCGGTCGAAAGAGTCAGCGAGCAGCCGCGCGTGAGGCAGGTGAGGAGCAGAATCCAGGAGCCGGCGAAGCAGAAGGGCAGGTAGTGGAAGACGCGGTCGGGCCGGCGGCGCTCACGCATCAAGACGGCGAGCCGGCCGGTGGTGCAAGGCAGCATGTGATTCAGGTTGGCGACGCTGAAGACGACGCCTTTGGCTTCGCCTGACGTGCCGGAGGTGTAGATGATGGTGACGGGGTCGGTGTCGAACAGAGGCCGAGGCTCGTCGGGCGCTTGGGCGGCGGCGGCGGCAAAGACATCGTCGAGGAGGACGGTGCGGGGCGCCTGGAGCCAGAGGGCGAGGAGGGCGTCGCGCAGGGCCGCGTCGCCGACGCAGATGAGGGAGGGAGCCGAGTCCTTCATCATGGCGACCAGTTCGGCGGGGGCCTGGCGGGTGTAGAGCGGGACGACGATGACGCCCTCGGCCATCAGGGCCAGGTCGAACGCGACCCAGCGGATGCTGTTGGGCGCCAGCAGGGCGCAGCGGTCGCGCTTCTTCAGTCCCGCCGCCCGCACGAAGGCCCGGGCCCGCCGAACCAAGCCTAGCAGCTCGTCCGCAGTGGCTGCGACGATGCGGCCCTCGCGCCCCTCCTGCAGCATGATCCGGCTGGGGTCACGCCGGAATCGCTCAAGGATGTTCTCTAAGAAGTTCAAGTCAGACCCGTCACCAGGGGAACTTGAAGTCTTTAACTACATTCTCGTTGCCTGTGAAGCGAATGTCACTGCAAACCGAAATGTAGCTGGAGGAGGGCGTCGCAGTCGTTTCCACGTAGGTCGCCAAGCAACCCTCGTGGTGCTGCATGAGGAAGTGCCTTAATGGCCCGCTGGCGAATGGCAGGTCGGCCTTGCGGTCGGACTTCCAGGAAAACGTCAGCGAATACCATCCCGGCTGCGGGTTCGCGAAGCTGTAGCGTCCCCTGCTGTCCGTGCTCGTCTTGCCCGCATTCCTCTGGCATTCGCCAGCCTGTCTTTTCTGTTGCTCCGAAAGCTCTTCGCTCTTGGTGGTGTTTAGTTTTCTGCAGGCTTCATCCGGATACAGAGTTAGTTCCACATCGGCTCCCGCAATGGATCCGCCCGGGTGAGACAACTGCCCAGAGATACTCCGCTCGGTGAGACCACATGCAGCGGACAAGGCGAGCGCGCCTGCGAGTCCCAAAGAAAGGGTCCCCCGAATTCCCTTGAGATGCCTTGGAAAAAATGGCGGACATTTCTCCATGACTGATCTCCTCCTAGGTGGCAGGCTCAATGCAAGACTCCAGGCGCGACTCGTAGTTCTCGACGAGCTGGCGCAGGGTGGGGCTAAGCGGCGGGAGGTAGTCCTCCCAACTAAGGATGCCGCTGCGGACAGGAAAGTCGGGGTAGTGTTGCTGGAGATGGTTCTGGAAATAGAGGCCCATGCGGGCCATCAGTTTGAGATTGCGCACTACGGTGCGGCCGATGCCCTCGCGGAGGCTCTCGCGCTCGTTCCACAGGGTCTCGAGCACGGCGAGGAGCTTGGGTTCGAGCTCGGGGTCGTCGACTTCAAGCAGCAGATGCTGGTGGCCGCGCTCGTGCATCAGGTTGCGGATGCGCTCGTCCATGGTGACGCCGGCCGAGGCCACCAGCGCAGGCATCGAGGTGACGATGCCGTGGTAGCGCGAGGAAACCATCAGGTGGCCGGCGCGCAGCAGGCTGACCAGTTGGTACATATCGTAATCGTCGGAGGTGAAGACGGGGACGCCGCCGAGCCGTTCGGAGAGGGCGCGGGCGGCCGCGCGGTCGAGGCGCTCCATGGCGATGATGACGGGAAAGACAGCGCGCTGCCGGCGGAACTGGCCGACGGCGTTGGCCCAGGCGGCGAGAGAGCGCTCGTAGGCGGCGCGCTGGCGGGCGCCCCAGGTGTGGAAGTAGATGGTGCGGTACTGGCTGTCTTTGTAGGCGCCGAAGAGGGTGCGCGCGAGGAGTTTTGCGAGCGAAGGCTTGACCGGCCACCAGAAGGGATTGATGGGGCAGAGGACAAGCACAGGTTGACGCATGTCCCAGCCGGCCTCGCGAAGAACTTTTTCTGCGTAGTCGGGGCCGAGGGGCTCGAAGGTCCAGGCGGTGTCGGTTCCGAGCTCGGTGGGGACGCCGAGGCGGCTCAAGACGGCGCGCGACTCTTCGTTGCGGGTGATGATGAGCGATTGCCGGCAGTAACGCCGGCACATGCGGGCGAGCGGCGCATCCATGGTGCCGGCCTCGGCGCCGTAGCCGACCGAAAGCTTGTTTTGCGCGGCGGCGATGCCCAGCGAGCCGATCATCATGGTGGTGAGCGCGTTGGCGAACTTGCTCTTGAACATCGAGCCTTCGCAGGCGACGACGCCGTCGTGCCGCGGCACTTCGCGGGAGAGGAAGGGCGGGTAGACATCGGGCAGCCGAACCTGGCGGGCGGTGCCGAAGTAGCCGCGCGTGCGCGCGAAGTTCTGGGTCATCACGCTGAGCTCGATGTTCTCCTCCCCCAGGAGGCGGCGCACCTGGCGCAGCATCTCTTCGACGCGGAGGTCGGAGCCGGTGTTGCGCGTGCCGTTGTAGCCGGCGAAGAGCAGCTTGAGTTTGCGGCCGGGCGACCAGCGACGGCCGCCGCCGAGCATCCAGTGGAGCTTCGAGAGCTCGATGAGCGCGCTCACCCAGGCCATCAGTGCCAGGTCGGTCATCAGCGGAGCCCTTCGTCGCTGCTGGGCCAGGAACGATAGCGGTACGTGAAGCGGCTGTGCTTCGCAAAGCGGAGCAGGGGATAGCAATAGTCGGAGAAAGGGGCAGGGCGGCGGCCGAGCTCGGCGACCACGCGAGTGTTGTCGAAGACGGTGTTCCAGACCAGGTACGGGAGGAAGACTTTGAGCAGCGAAGCGCCCTGGCCGACGGAGCTGTTGCGGCGCTGGGAGAGGTAATCAACCACGCGGGTGAAGGAGCGCTCGAGGGCCGGCCAGTAGAGGGGGCGGCGCTTGCCCTGGGCGGCGGCCAGGGCGTTGGTGAGCACGCGATAGGTTTGCGAGTCGGCGCCGGAGGACAGATGGTAGGTGTCGTAGGCCGGCTTTTCTTTTTGGTGGAGGGCGACGATGGAGTCGGCGACGAAATCCACCGGGACGATATCCAACCGGTCGGTGGGACGGAGGGGGAGGACGGGGAGCGAGGCGAGGAAGACGAAGGCGCGCACCATGTCGAACTGGGTGGTTTCCGAGCGGCGGGTGTCGCCGAGCACGATGCTGGGGCGGAAGATGAGCTTGGGGACATCGGGGAGGACCTGGCGCAGCATGTGCTCGGAGAATTTCTTGGTGCGGGCGTAGGGGTCGTAGTCGGAGCGGTCCCAGTCGATGGCCTGGTCTTCGCGGACGACTTCGTTCTGGCGATGGCCGGCGACCGCGACGGTCGAGACGTGGCTGAAGCGGCGGAGGCCGTGGTGCTGGTGAGCGGCGCGGCCGAGCTGGATGACCTCGAGCGTGCCGCGCAGGTTGACGTTCAGGCAGGCCCGCTCCGACTTGCGGTTCAGCGAGGCGGCGCAGTGGATGACACCGTCGGTGGTGTGGGCGAGGCGCTGGTAGTCGTCGGCGGCCAGCCCGAACTGCGGCGCGGTCAGATCGCCGCGGAAGATGGTGAGGCGGGTTTTCAGGAACTGAATGAAGCGCGGGAAGTCCATGTGGAGCTGTAAGGCGCGCCACAGGCGCTCGTGGGCCTCGCGGGGGTCTTTGGCGCGCACAAGCAGGTTGAGGGAGTCGGCGTGGGCGTCCAGCAGGTTCGCCAGGACGTGCGCGCCGATGTAGCCGGTGGCGCCGGTCAGGAAGATGGCCATGGAGTGTCCGGGGACAGGGGCGCTTCGCCGGCGCGAGGGGCGCTCTCGGCGGGTCGGGCGGCCGCCATTTCGACGGGGCGCGGCGGGCGGGCTTCGAGCGGTCGGCCTTCGATGAGCGGATAGACCCAGCGGCGGAGCGCCGGGACGTGGATGTTGATCCAGTAGTCCCACCAGTCGACGCAGAGCGCGTCGTAGCCGAAAGCCTCCTGCTCATCGGGCGGGAGAGCGCGCGAAAGCAGCTCGACGTTGTCGGCTTCGAAGACGTGCTCGTTGTGGAGGATGAAGGGTTCGTAGAGCTCGATGAGTTTTTCCACCCGCGCCAGCGTGCGCTCGATGCGCTCGAGCGGCGGCCGCCGCAGGAAGGGCGCGGTGCTGCGGTTGATGATTTGCACCAGCGCTTTCTGCGCCGGGGCGGAGAGGCGCTGGTAGCGGGCTTTGGAGACGGGAATGGTGTCAAAGCGCGAGCGGAGCCAGTGAACCAGGCCTTCCTGGGCGCGGTAGTGCTTGCGGTGGGCGAGGCTGGTGAGTTCGATGGAGCGGCGCATGTCGCAGGGATTGCTGGCCGAGGTGGCGAGCTGGTAGAGCGGCTGGTGGCGCCGCTCAACCAGCGCGGCAGCGACCAGCAGCATCCCACGGGAGACCAGGTCAACCGGAATCAGGTCGAGGCACTTGCGCTCGTTCGTAGGCAATTGGCGGAAGTAGGTGCCGAGCAGATGCGAGAGTGGCGCCGAGGTGTTAATGCCTTCGTTCCAGCCGCGGAAGGGTTCGCAGACAGAAGTTTCAACGATGGAGGGGCGGACGACGGCGATGGGCAGCCCGGCCCCGCGCTGGGCGATTAAAGACTCGGCCAGGCTTTTGGTGAAGGTGTAGGTGTTGGGCCAACCGAGTTCCTGGGCGCGGCGGCGGGGCATCTCGGTGAGGTAGTTGCGCAGCCAGCGGCTGCGGTAGCGGCGCAGGTGGTTTTCGATTTCAACCGGCGTCAGGTCTTTGCCGTCGGTGCGTTTGAGGACTTCGGCGCGGAGCTCTTCGGTGACTTCGGGGCTCTCGGCGCGGAGCTCGGCCTGTCGGACGAGGCCATGGAGGGCCTGCCATTCGCGCTCGGCATCGAAGACGGGGACGCGAGTGGGGTTGTAGTCCGGCTCGAGCTCTTCGGGGACGCGACCGTCGCGCGCGCCGACGACGTAGCAGGTGGAGAGGTGGAGCAGGGCGGCGTGGTCGCAGGCGCGGAGGAAGTCCAGCAGGTGGACGGTGGCGTCGACATTGGTGGCCAGCGCCTGGCGGAGGTCGGGGTTGAAGTCGGTGAGGCCGGAGCTGTTGAGGACGAGGTCGAGCGCGCGGCCGAGGCGCGCGGCGACTTCGGGGTCGAGGCCGAGGCCGAGCCGCGTGACGTCGCCTTCGACCACTTCGATGCGCTCGGCGAGGAACTGGCCCAGCCGGCTGCCGTAGCGCTCGTGCAGGGCGTCGAAGACCGGCGATTCGGCCACGAGGCGCTCGAAGCGGTTGAGCCCGCTCTGGCCGCGCTGGCGGCGAATGAGCAGGTAAATCCGGCCGACCTCGGCGCAAGCGGTGAGCAGCTTCGCCAGCCACACCTTGCCGATGAAGCCGGTGCCGCCGACCAGCAGAATCTGCTTGCCGCGCAGAGCCTGGCGCACGGAGAGCGGCTCGGGGCGCGAGCGGGAGTCGAATAGTACAAGGGGGCGAACCGGCCGGGGCACCGTGCGGCGGGCGGGAAGGAGGGCGGACTCGAAAGCGCGCGTACCATCGGGCAGGCCGAGGTCGCGGCGGAGCTCGGCGGCGGTGAGCTTGCCGTCGCGGCTGCCCGGCAGCAGCCAGGCGAAGCCGCCGCGCGGGCGGACGACCGGCTCGAGCAAGCGCCCGGTGGCGCGCCCGTCACGAAACTCGAGGCGATTGGCGACGATGGAATCCACGCCGAGGAACTCCGCCAGGGGGCGCATCACGTGCTCGAGCGCCTGGCCGGCGAGCACCACGGGGCCGTGCGCGGCCATTGTCTCCTTGAGCCGGGCGACGCCGGCCGGCTTCAGCCGCGGCTTGATGACGTAATGGAAGTACTCCTCGCCCAGTAGGTCGAGGCGGTCGCGGCTGACGCCGCGCAGCAAGGTGTGGAGGAGGCGGGTAGCGAAGACGCGGTCGGCGGCGTAGAAGAAGGGACGCACCAGGGCCAGCAGCGCCAGCCCGCCGCAGCGCGTCCAGCGCTCGGCGAAGCTGTGGGCGTTCCAGGTGAAAAAGGCGACGGGGCGCATGGCGCTCAGGTTGAGCAGGCTGCCCTCCACCCGCCAGAAGAGCGCGGGCGTCTCCAGAGGCGCCGCCAACGGGCCCCGCCCTGTGCCGCTGAGCTCTCGCGAATCCAATGCCTGTCCCCGACGCTGCCGTTCCGGCCGTCAGTCGGACGCCGGAACCGAAGAAATCTGGGCCGAAAGTATAGCAGGCTTACGCCCGCTTTTTCGAGGCTGAGGCCGTCCGGGGAGGCGCGGCCGGGCTCAGCGGAAAATATTATGCGCCGAGCCCCCAGGCACCTGCCTGGGGGAGCCAAGAATCCCGGTGGCGGGTGCCACCGGGCTCGGCGCGATGGGATTTGCGATGGGCAGGCCTGACTCCAGTCGCGGGCTTGCCCTGAGCCCAGCCGAAGGGTCGCTGACCGCTGGTCACTTTTCACGGCTGGCGGGCCGTGAGACACGAATCACGAGAAGGTGGCGTAGGGCAGGCAATCCGTCAGGGCACGCCTTCAGGCGTGCCGAAAAAAAGCTGCGCGCAGCGCAACCTTGGAAGGGGTGCGGGCTTGTCCCGAGCGGAGCCGAGGGAGAAACCCTCTGCGGGTGTCCCCGCCGGAAACCTGAAAGGATCGACGCTTATTTCCCGAGCATCTGCCGCAACGCGGACTCAAGTTCAGGATGGAGGAATTTATAGCCCGAGGCCGCCAGACGCGCCGGCTCGACCCGCGCGCTCGCCAGCAGCAACTCATCAGCCATCTCGCCGAACACCAGCCGGGCGGCAAAGGCCGGCATGGGAAAGATGGTCGGGCGCGAGAGGACGCGGCCGAGCGTTTTGGTGAACTCGCGGTTGGTGACGGCCTGGGGCGCGACAGCGTTGACCGGCCCGCGCAGCCCCTCGGTGG
>JACPRL010000079.1 GCA_016189965.1 Acidobacteriota bacterium
CCAAAGCCTATGAGTTCTACGCCCAGGAGGTTGCGCTCAAGGCTCGCCTGCGGCCCTCCGACGAGCAGTGGCTGCGGGGCCAATTCCCAGTGGAGCAATCCGATGCCGAAGAGTTGCTGGCGCGCGTGCCCCACGCGCTCGCCGAGCTCTGCCACGGCGTGGGATTGATCCTGCTTCCGCCGCTGGCTCGAACGGTGCTCGAGCAGGTGCGTTTCGTCCCGCTCGACGCTCATCGCGTCCTGGCTGTCGTCCTCACCCGCACTGGCCTGGTGCGCGACAAGGCTGTCCGCACGCGCCAGCCCTTCCGCCCCGAGGAGCTCGAGCGCATGGCCGCCTACCTGAACGAGCACTTCCGCGGCTGGACGCTTGAGGCCATCCGCCGCGAGATGGAGCACCGGGTGGCCGCCGACCGCAGCGAATTCCTCCACCAGGCGCTCAACCTCTGCCGCGAGAGCTTCGACCCGGAGCCGCCTGCCGAGGCGCTCCACCTCGAAGGCGTGGCTCACCTGCTCGAGCCCGGCCGGGAGGCCCGCCCGGAGGAGCTCCGCCGCCTGCTCGAAGCACTGGAAGAGAAGGAGCGGCTGGCGCGGTTGCTGCGCGACTGCGTCGAAGCGCCGGAACAGCCGGTGCGCATCCTGATCGGGCTCGAGCGTCTGGCGCCGGCCTTGAAGGAATTCACCTTGATCGGTGCCCCCTACGGCCGCTCCGAAGCGAGCGCTGGCTCCCTCGGCCTCCTCGGCCGCACCCGCATGGACTACGCGCGCGCCATCACCGCGGTCAGCTATCTGGCCGACCTCTTTGACCGCGCGCTGGCGGAGAATTAGTGCGCGCCGCCCGCTGGGGTCAACTCCAATGAACGAACAAAACAACCGGGAAGCCCCTGACATCGAGGCCGCCGAGGAGGCAGCCGCTCCCGTCGGCGAGCTTTCCCTCGAAGAGCAAGTGCACAAGCTCGAAGAAGAGCTGAAGCGGCTCACCGAACGTATCCAGCAACAGGAGGAAGAAAAGCAGGGCCTCTTCAATCAGCTCGTCCGCCGCCAGGCCGATTTCGAGAACTACCGCAAGCGCGCCGAGCGCGAGCAGCAGGAGTTCCGCCAGAACGCCGAGCGGGAGCTGGTGGCGCGGCTGCTGCCCGTGCTGGATGGCTTTGAGCGCGCTCTCGCGACGCCGTCCAGCGCCGGCGATGACTATCGTCAGGGCGTCGAGCTCATCTACAAGCAGCTCCGCGACATCCTCGTCCACGCCGGCCTCGAGCCGCTCGAGGCCGCCGGGAAAACCTTCGACCCGCTCTACCACCACGCCATCACGCGCGTCGAAACCGCCGACTACCCGGACGAGCAGGTGCTGGAAGAACTCCAGCGCGGCTACACCTTCAAGCGGCAGCTCATCCGCCCCGCGCTGGTGCGCGTGGCGGTGCAGCCGCGGCCGCCTGCCGAAGAAGGTGCGGCCGCCGGCGACGATGAGCCGGTAAACTGACGCTCATGACCCGCCGGACTCACAAGCGCGACTACTACGAAGTGCTCGGCGTCTCCCGCAGCGCCCGCGAGGACGAGATCAAGCGCGCCTACCGCCGCGCCGCTCTCCAATGGCACCCGGATCGGAATCCCACACGCCAGGCCGAGGCCGAAGAGCGCTTCAAGGAAGTCACCGAAGCCTATAGTGTGCTGGCGGACCCGCAGAAGCGCGCTGCCTACGACCGCTACGGCCACGCCGGCCTCGGCGCCCAGCCTTTCGCCGGCTTCGACGAATCCATCTTCGCCGACTTCCGCGACATCTTCGGCGACTTCTTCGGCCTGGAAGAGCTGTTCGGCTTCGGCGGGCCGCACCGGCGCAGCCGTGGCCGCAGCGGCCGCGACCTGCGCTACGACCTCGAGTTGAGCTTTGAGGAGGCGGCGCGCGGCGTGGAGACGCGCATCAAGATACCCCGGCGCGAAACCTGCCCCGCCTGCCACGGCAGCGGCGCGCGGGAAGGCACGGGCCACGCAACGTGCCGCGCTTGCCACGGCCGCGGCCAGCTCCACTACCGCCAGGCGTTCCTCACTGTCACCCGCACCTGCCCGCAGTGCCAGGGCACCGGCCAGGTGGTCCGCGACCCCTGTCCGGAGTGTCACGGCGAAGGCCAGGTGCGCCGCGAACGCACGCTCGAGATCAAGATTCCCGCCGGCGTGGACACCGGCACGCGCCTGCGCATTGCGGGCGAGGGCGAAGCCGGCCAGCACGGCGGCCCGCCGGGCGACCTCTACGTCGTGCTGGCGGTCCAAGACCATCCGGTCTTCGAGCGGCGCGAATCGAACCTCTACTGCTCCATTCCGCTCTCGTTTCCCCAGGCGGTGCTGGGCAGCGAGATTCGCGTCCCCACGCTCGACAGCGAAGAAACCCTCAAGATTCCCGCCGGCACGCAGAGCGGCACCATCTTCCGCCTGCCGGGCCACGGCTTCCCGAACTTGGCCGATGGAGGCCGCGGCGACCTCTTCGTCGAAGTGCGCGTCGACATCCCCCGCAAACTCACCCGCGAGCAGAAGCAGTTGATTCAGCAGCTCGCCGAAACCTTACCGGCCGAAAACCGCCCCGCCGAAAAGGCGGGGCTCTTCGAGCGCGTCAAAGACATTTTCAGTTGATCGGTTGATCGGGGGAGGCAAAGAGGCAGGGAGGCAGGGAGGCAGGGAGGCAGGGAGGCAGGGAGGCAGGGAGGCAAGGAGGCAGGGAGGCAAGGAGGCAAGGAGTCGTGCTCGAATCTCGCATGGTCGGCCTTGTTCCTGCCTGGGTCGGCCTTCTATTTGGATTTGTTGTTGCACTCAGAGGTTTCTTGGAGCCCACAGCCTACGCAATAGGAGAGAGGGGAAAGCACCTCGTTGCCGATAACAAGTGGTTGTTTCGCTGGGTTATTGCATTCCCCGTCATGCTGATCTGCCTCTACGGACTTTTTCTAGAAATCTTCGGATAACTGGGCATGTCACTCTCTGCGCTTTCTCTGCGCCCTCTGCGGTACTTTGTTTCTCGGTCTCCTCTGCGCCTCTGTGGTGAAGTTCTTCACTCTTGCATCTCCTTTGCTGCTGGCGCATAATCCGCGCGGTCGCTGACCATGCGTCGCTTGCTGATTCCGCTGCTGCTGCTCAGCCTGCCGCTCGCTGCCGCGGCGCAGCAGCGGCCGCTCACCACCGAGGAAGCCGAGACGGTCCGCCCGGGGGAACTTTTCCTCCAGTTCGGCGTGGAATTCCTGCAGGACGCGCGCTTCCCGCTGTCCGGGCTTGAGGGTGACCTGACGCGCGCTGGCATCGTTGACCTCCGCTACGGCGTCAGCCGCGCCGCCGAAATCCAGATTCAGGGCGTCATTCGCAACTTCCTTTCCGTCCAGGAGCAGCGGCCCGCTGTCGTCACGCCCAACCTCTCCCGCGGCGACACCTCGACCAGCGACTTCGGCGACTTCACCATCGCCGCCAAGTTCCGCCTGCTGCCGGAGACTGACCGCCGGCCCGCCATCGCCATCCGCTTCGCCACCGAGTTGCCCAATTCCGACGAAGCCCGCGGCATCGGAGCCAACACCACCAACTTCTTCTTCACTCTGCTGGCGCAGAAGCACATCGGCCGGCTCAACCTCTTCGGGAACGTCGGGCTGGGCATCCTGCAGGCGCCGGCGGGACTCTTCTCGCAGAACGACGTCATTCTCTACGGGGCCGCCGCTACCTATCCGCTCCACGAGAAGCTCACGCTGGTCGGCGAAGTGGCGGGGCACAAGAGCACGCGCCGCACCTCGCCGGCGAGCGCTCTCGTCGGCACCGGCAGCCGTTCGCAGGCGCGCCTCGGGGTGCAGTTCTTCGCCGTGGGCATGCGCTGGCATTTCGCCGGCATCGCCGGCCTGACCAAGAACGACCCCGACAGCGGCTTTACCTTCGGGGTCAGCAAGTCCATCCGCCTCTGGCCCGACTACGACCCGCCCCACTAGCCACATAGGCACAGAGCCAGAGAGAAAAGGGCGGTGGAACCCTGAAGGGTTCCGCTACATCGCGTGGCGCTCCCGCCGTAGCGGAAGGCTTCAGCCTTCCAGTCCAACTGTGCAATGGCTTCCAGGGATTCCCGGCGGCGGGTGCCGCCGGGCTCGGCGTGTGGAGGTGTGGTGAGAGGTCAATCAGTGTGGGCATAGGAGACTAACTTCTGTGCGGCAGGCGCAGGCGAAGAATCGTCCAGAGGATCTTCGCGCCCGCCTGCGCCGTTCCTTTCACGGTGCCGGAAATCTTCGACCGGCCGAGGCGCACACGGTAGGACACCGGCACTTCGCGCACCCGCAAACCTCGTTGCAGCGCCTTCACCTGCATCTCGGCGGTCCAGCCGAAGTTCGGGTCGCGCATCTCGAGTTGCTCCAGGCTCGCCCAGCGAAGGGCGCGGAAGGGCCCCAGGTCGGTGTAGCGATGCGCGTAGAGCAGCCGGATCAATTCCACCGCTAGGCCGTTGCCCCAGCGTTGCGCCCAGCGCAGCGAGCCGGGCTCGGCGGTGCCCAGCGCCCGCGAGCCAATCACCAGGTCGGCTTCACCGGCTAGGATTGGCGCTAGCAATCTCTCAGCTTCAGCAGGCACGTCGCTACCGTCGGCGTCCATGAAGACGACGATGTCGACGTCGCCTTCGAGCGCGGCCAGCCCCGCCAAACAGGCGCGCCCGTAGCCGCGCTCGGGCTCGCGCACCACTTCGGCCCCGCGGCGCCGTGCCACTTCCGCCGTGCCGTCCGTGCTGCCGTTGTCCACCACCACGACGCGGGCAAACAATCCGCGCGGCAACTCGTCTAAGAGTTGGACTAGCGCCTGCTCTTCATTGAGCGCCGGCAGGAGCAAGGCGATGCGCGGCGAGGACGAAGTCGGCGAGTCTGCAGCGCCCGGTGCCATGACTACCTGCCGCGGCGGGCTTGCTGCTGCGTTCGAGCTGTGTTATAGAAGAAGAGGCTGAGGATGCTGGATGCGGGCCAACCCCAGGACGCTCTGAACCGCGCGGCGCCCGCAGCGCAACGCGGTGAGCGCTCGCTTTCCCGTTCTCCCATTGGCTGGCTCCGGGATGTCGTGGTCGCCATCGCCCTCGCCCTACTCATCATTGCTTTCGTCTACCAGCCCGTCAAGGTCGAAGGCACCAGCATGGCGCCGCACCTGGTCGACCAGCAGCGCATCTTCGTCAACAAGTTCGTCTACAAGTTCGAGCCCATCGAGCGGGGCGACATCGTCGTCTTCCGTTACCCCATCGACCCACGCAAATCCTTCATCAAACGGGTCGTCGGCCTGCCGGGCGAACTGGTGGAGATTCGCGGCGGCCGCGTTCTCATCAATGGCCAGCCGCTGCGCGAAGAATACGTGCCGGCGGAGGAGTCCGACCACGACGACTTTCCGCCGCTGCGCCTGCCGGCGAACCACTACTTCGTCCTCGGCGACCACCGCCGCAGCTCGAACGACTCGCGCACCTGGGGCACCGTCCATCGACAGCACATCTACGGCAAAGCGGTCTTCGCCTACTGGCCGCCCGAGCGCTTCGGCCCGATTGAAACCACGAACGGAACCAAGTAGGATGCCGCTCGCCGCTCGCAAGGCAAGGAGAGTGAATGGAGGCCATCCTCGCGCTAGAGGACGGACGCGTCTTTAGGGGCAAGGGCTACGGCGCCCCGACGGCTCGGGGCGGCGAACTCGTTTTCAACACTTCCATCACCGGCTACCAGGAAATCTTCACCGACCCCTCCTACGCCGGCCAGCTCGTCTGCCTCACCTATCCCCACATCGGCAACGTCGGCGCCAACCTGGACGACAACGAGGCCGCGCGGCCCTACATCGAAGGCCTGGTGGTGCGGGACTTCTCGGAGCTCGCCTCCAACTGGCGCAGCCAGCAGACGGCCGAGGACTTCCTCGCCCGCCACGGTATCCCCGCCATTAGCCACATTGACACGCGCGCCCTGGTGCGCCACCTGCGCACCCACGGCGCCATGCGTGCTCTCCTCTCCACCGTCTCGACCGACGCCCAAGCGCTGGTGGCCCAGGCCCGCGCGCTGCCGCCGATGGTCGGCCTCGACCTCGCCCGCACCGTGACGACAGCGACTCCTCATGACTGGGCGGAGCCGAGCGTTGAGTTGGCGCGGGAAGGGAAGGCGCCTGCCGCGCCGCGCTTCCGCGTCGTCGCCTACGACTACGGCATCAAGCAG
>JACPRL010000007.1 GCA_016189965.1 Acidobacteriota bacterium
GCGCCGTGGGGGGGCGGGCAGCCAACGGGCGAAACGTTTGCCTTGCGCGAGGCGCGGCTGCGGGCGCCGGTGGAGCCGAGGAAAATCGTCTGCCTGGGGCGGAACTACCGCGAGCACGCGGCCGAGCTGGGGCACGAGCTGCCGCGCGAGCCGCTGATTTTCTTAAAGCCGCCCTCGGCGGTTATCGGGCCAGAGGAGGCGATTGTTTATCCGGCGTTGTCCGAGCGGGTGGACTACGAAGGCGAGCTGGCGCTGGTGATGGGACGGCAGTGTCGCGCCCCGAGTGCGGGAGAGAATCCGCTCGAGTACGTCTTCGGCTACACCTGCCTGAACGATGTAACGGCGCGGGACATCCAGCAACGGGAAGGCGGTCAGTTCACGCGGGCCAAAGGTTTTGATACTTTCTGCCCCGTGGGGCCGGTGGTGGCTACGGGGCTCGACGCCGCGAGTCTAACCATTGAAACCTACGTGAACGGGGAGCGGCGACAACGCGGGACGACGCGGGAGATGATTGTTCCGCTCGATGCTATAATACGGTTCGTAGCGGGGGTGATGACGCTCGAGCCCGGCGACGTCATCGCGACGGGAACGCCGGCGGGCGTGGGTCAACTGAAAGTGGGCGACGTCGTGGAAGTGGTGATCGAGGGCATCGGGTGTTTGCGGAATCCCGTGGTAGCAAGCCAATCCCGCTGAAAAGGAGACGAGGGCGATGAAGTTTTTCCTGGACACGGGCAACGTGGAGGAAGTGCGCCGGGCGGCGGCGCTGGGGGTGCTGGACGGCGTCACCACGAATCCGAGTTTGCTGGCCAAGGAAGGCAAGCCGTTCCGCGAGGCGCTGGTGGAGATGTGCGGTTTGGTGGAGGTGGTGAACGGCGAAGTGGTGGCCACAGACGCTGAGGGAATGATTGCCGAAGGGCGCGAGCTGGCCTCGATTCACCCCAACATCGTGGTGAAGATTCCCATGATGCCGGAGGGCTTCAAGGCCATCCGGGTGCTGCGCAGCGAAGGCATTCGCATTAATGTGACGCTGGTGTTCAGCCCGGCGCAAGCCCTGCTGGTGGCGAAAGCGGGTGCGTACTTCGTCAGCCCGTTCCTGGGGCGGCTGGACGACATTGCGTCGGACGGGATGAAGCTCTTGGGGGAAATCATCGAGGTTTATCGCCAGTACAGTTTTGAGACGCAGGTGCTGGCAGCCAGCTTGCGCCACTCGATGCACGTGGTGGAAGCGGCCAAGCTCGGCGCCGACATCGCCACCATGCCCTACAAGGTGTTCGAGCAGCTCTTCAAGCATCCGCTGACGGATCGGGGGCTGGAAGCCTTCCTCCAGGATTGGGAGAAAGCACGGGCGGTGCTGGGCGACATCCTTGCGCCTGAGGCGGTGAAGAGCAAGAAGTGAACTTTCTCGTCGAGTACCTGGCCTACGGATTAGTCTTCACGGGGGCTGTTCTTGTCCTGCTTGGCTTGCTGCTCTGGTTGCGGCGGGAGAAACCGACGGCGACGGAGCTGGAGCGGCGGCGGCGGCTGAAACTGAATCGCATCGGGCGGATTGCCCAAGGACAGATCGTCGAGCTGCAGGACGGCACGAGTCCACACGGTGTTGGCCGCTTGGTGGTCTATAACTACGAAGTGCGCGGGGTGGAATACCAGGCGGCGCAGGACATCAGTTTCTTCCAGCAGCGGCTTGACCTCAGCCGCGTGGCTGCCGGGCAGGCCGCCAGCGTGAAGTACGACCCGCAGAACCCGACGAATTCCATTGTGCTCTCCGAAGAGTGGAGCGGGGTGTAGTTCCTGCCTTCTGTTTCGCACAGCCAGACGGTGGCGCGCTTTTCATCCCCATACTATAGTCTCCCTGTGCGGAGGGAGGAGCCATGAATTCCCCGAAGCGGGCGACAGAGAACCAGACGGAGGCTCGCCTGGAAGAGCTGCGGCGGCGCGAGCGGGAGGCTGAAGAGGGCGGCGGGGCGGAGCGGAGAGAAAAGCAGCACGCCGCCGGGAAGCTTGGCGCGCGGGAGCGCATCGAGCTGCTGCTCGACCCGGGCACGTTCGAGGAGTTGGACAAGTACGTCGTGCACCGCTGCGACGAATTCGGGATGGAGAAGCAGCAGGTGGCGGGCGATGGCATCGTCAGCGGCTACGGGCGGGTGAGCGGCCGGCTGGTCTACGTTTTTGCCCAGGATTTCACGGTGTTCGGGGGATCGCTCTCCGAAGCGAACGCGGAGAAAATCTGCAAGGTGATGGACCTGGCGATGAAGAACGGGGCGCCGGTCGTCGGGCTGAACGATTCGGGCGGGGCGCGTATCCAGGAAGGGGTGATGTCGCTCAAGGGCTACGCCGACGTGTTCCTGCGCAACACGCTGGCCAGCGGCGTCATTCCGCAGATTTCCGCCATCATGGGGCCGTGCGCGGGCGGCGCGGTCTACTCGCCCGCCATCACTGACTTCGTCTTCATGACCAAGGAGACGAGCTACATGTTCGTCACCGGGCCCGACGTCATCAAGACGGTGACGCACGAAGAGGTGACGAAGGAGGAGCTGGGGGGCGCGCTGACGCACAACGCCACGAGTGGCGTGGCGCACTTCGTGGCGGCGGACGACCAGGAGTGCCTGGCCATGATGCGCGAGCTGCTGTCGTTTGTCCCCTCGAACAACCTGGAGGAGGCGCCGCGGCGGGCGACCCCCGACCCGAGCGACCGCGCCGAGGAGCGGCTGAACCACCTGATCCCGGCCGACCCGATGCAGCCCTACGATATGAAGGAGCTGATCCGGCTGGTGGTGGACGAGGGCTACTTCTTCGAGGTGCAGGAGCACTTTGCCCGGAACATCGTGGTGGGCTTTGCGCGGCTGGCCGGGCGGCCGGTGGGCGTGGTGGCGAACCAGCCGGCGGTGCTGGCGGGCGTGCTCGACATCAACGCCTCGGACAAGGCGGCGCGGTACGTGCGCTTCAGCGACAGCATCAACAACCCGCTCATCACGTTTGAGGATGTGCCGGGATTTCTGCCGGGGACACAGCAGGAGTTCGGCGGGATCATCCGGCACGGGGCGAAGCTGCTGTCCGCGTTCGCCGAGGCGACGGTCCCGAAGATCACGGTCATCACGCGGAAGGCGTACGGCGGGGCGTAC
>JACPRL010000080.1 GCA_016189965.1 Acidobacteriota bacterium
CGCACCCGGCGCCGGCCTCTGGACTCTCACCGCCCTCACCGCCCTGCTCGCCGTCCTGATTACCGAGACCACCTCCAACACCGCTACCGCCAGCATGGTGGTTCCCGTCTCGATTGCCGTGGCGGAGTCACGGGTCACGTCGCACTAGCCGGCGTGCTTGAATTCGCCGCCGCGACGCCCTATGCTGCGGGCCAGCGGGAGCTGGGCGTGACCAACGGCGCAGCCAATCAACGCATCCGTTTGTGGGTGGCGCTGGGTCTCTTCGTCGTCGGCAGCACCAGCCTCACCTACTACGCTCACCGCTTGCAAGACCGCCTGCGGCGCGGCGCGGAAGACACGCGCACTTCGAGCCTCCACGGGCAAGCCGCGCCGGACTTCACCCTGCCCGTGCTCATCCCCCCGGCGGGCGCGCCGCCCGGCGCCGTCCCCGCTGAAGTCCGCCTCGCCGACCACCAAGGCAAAATCGTCTTCATCAGCTTCTGGGCCAGTTGGTGCCGCCCCTGCCATTACGAGTTGCCCCTCCTGAACCAGTTCTACCTGGCGCATCGCCAAAGCAACGTCGAGGTCATCGCCATCAGCACCGACGACGACCGCCAGGCCGCCGTCGACTACGCCCAGAAAAGCAACTTCGCCTTCCCTATGGTCTGGGACGCCGACGGGCGCGTCTCCGACGCCTACCGCGTCGAAGCCCTCCCCTCGCTCGTCGTCGTCAACCCGGAAGGAAAAGTCTGGCGCTACGAAGAAGGCATGCGCTTCGACCTCGAAGCCTGGCTCCGCGAGCAGGTGCGCGTGCTCTCCCAAAAGCGCCCCGCGCCCGCCGCCCCACAGGCAGGAGGCTAGACCGTGGCTGCCGTGCTGCGCTTCGAAGCCGTCAGCAAGCGCTACGTCTCCCGCCGCGGCCTGCGCCGCATCAGCGTCCAGGCGCTCGATGAGCTCAACCTGGAAGTGGAACCGGGGGAAATCTTCGGCTTCCTCGGCCCCAACGGCGCCGGCAAGACCACCGCCCTCCACCTGCTGATGGGCCTCATCTTCCCCGACCGCGGTCGCGGCACCGTCTTCGGCCTCCCCTTCGGCCACCGCCACGCCCACCGCCGCATCGGCTTCCTGCCCGAGAACCTCGCCTTCTACCGCTACCTGACGCCCGTTCAACTGCTGCGCTACTTCGGCCGCCTGAACGACGTCCCTGCCGACGAGCTCGAGCGCCGCATCCCCGAACTGCTTGGCCGGCTCAAGCTCGACGAGGCCGTCCGCCGGCCCGTGGGCGGCTTCTCCCGCGGCATGCTGCAACGCGTGGGCCTCGCCCAGGTCTTGATCCACGACCCCGACCTGCTCGTGCTCGATGAGCCCACCAGCGGGCTCGACCCGCTCGGCCGCCGCCTGGTGCGCCAGCTCCTGCTCGAACTCAAAGCGCGCGGCAAGACCGTCTTCTTGAGCTCCCACCTGCTCTCGGAAATCGAGCTGGTCTCCGACCGCGTGGGTGTGGTCGACCGCGGGCGGCTGCGCCGCATCGGCTCGGTGCGCGGACTGCTCGAGGCCAGCCAGCGGGTCGAGCTCATCGTGCGCGGCGCCTCCGCTGCCCTGCTCGACTCCCTGCGCCAGCAGGGCGCCGAGGTCGCCGAGCGCGACCACCTCCACCGCATCGTGCTCGACCGCAGCCAGCAGCGCCCCGCCATCGAGCGCCTCTGGCAGGAGGGCGGCGAAGTCCTCTCCCTTGTCCCCGCCCGCTCCACCATCGAGGACTTCTTCGTCGAGGCCATCGAGGAGGCCCTGCCCCCGGGAGGCGAGCCGCAATGAAAATCTGGCTGGTGGCGCTCAACACCTATCGCGGCCTCCTCCGCCACCGTGCCCTGCTGGCCTTCATCCTGCTCTTCCTTTTCACGCTCATCAGCTCGCTGGCTGGACTCTACTTCGCCAGCCGCCTGGCCGAAGGCGGCGCCGGCGAGCAGTCCCGGCAGATGTTCGCCCGCCAGATCGAAGGACTGACGCAAACCTTCGCCATCTATGCCTTTGTGCTCGCGGCGCTGACCGCGGCCTACCTGCTACCGGGCGAAATCCGCACGGGCACTATCGTGCCCACGCTGGGCCGCGCCCTCTCTCGCAGCCAGTTCCTTCTGGGGCTCTTCCTGGGGATGAACCTGCTGCTGGCGAGCTACCTCGCGATGGCCGGCGCAATTCTGGGCGGGCTGGTTCTCTGGAGCGGCCTGCCCCCGGCGGCGCACCTTGCCTGGGGGGTTCTCTATCTGGTGCTGATCGCCAACATCGTGGGGGCGATAGCCTTCTTCTTCGCCATGCGCTTGAGTCCGCTGGTCGCCGTGGTGGCGCTGCTGCTGTGGATTTCGCTCCCCAGCGCTGCCGGCGCCGTGCGACTCTATTCGCAACTCTGGGGCGAGCGGCTCGAGGCCGCTGCCTCTCGCCTCCTCCCCGCCTGGGATCTGCTGGAGTTCGATCAGTTCCTGCGGCTCACCCAGGCTCCCACCGGCCGCGGCGCCGAATTCTTCCTCGTCGGCATCACCCACGGCCTCGACTACATCCTCATCTTCCTCTTGCTGGCCCTGCTGGCCTTCCGCCGCCGCAGCCTGCTCTCGCCCAACTAGAGAAAGCAGAGGGACGATGAAGCGAAGCGCTGAAACCCGCCTCCGCCAGCAGCTCGCCAAGCTGCTGCGCAGCCGCGAGGCTCATCTCGGTTTCCACAGCGTCATCCGCGGCTGGCCGGAGAAGCTGCGCGGCGTCAGACCCCGCGGCGCCCCCCACACCGCCTGGCAGCTCCTCGAGCACATCCGCATCTGCCAGTGGGACATCCTGGATTTCTGCCGCAACCCGGACTACCAGTGGCTCGCGTTCGAAGACTACTGGCCCAAGCAGCCCGCGCCCCCCAGCCGCGCCGCCTGGGAGAAAAGCCTCCGGGCCTTCCGCGCCGACCAGAAGGCGATGGAAAAGCTCGTACTCAACCCGAAGACCGATCTCTTTGCGCCCATCCCCTGGGGCCAAGGGCAAACCATCCTGCGCGAAGCCCTGCTGGTGGCCGACCACAACGCCTACCACCTCGGCCAGCTCGTGCTCCTGCGCCGCCTCCTCGGCGCGTGGAAGAACCGTTAATCGCTTTCAGCTTCCTGCTTCTCGCTTTTCGAGTTTCGAGTTTCGATTTTCGAGTTTCGTTTTTTTTTCAGTGAGGCCGTGCCCCATTGCCTCCGCGGGCCTCGGAGCCGCGCCGGTTGCCCGACTCGCCGGCGCCGCCGACGTGCGCTAGCCCCACCGCCGCCCCGAAGGCGTGCTCGAGGGCGTCCTCAATCGTCCGCACGAAGTGGAACGTCATCCCCTCGCGCAGATGCGCCGGGATGTCCTCCATCACGTGCGGCTGGTTTTCGGCCGGCAGGATGATCTCCCGCACGCCGCTGCGCCGCGCCGCCAGCACCTTCTCCTTGATGCCGCCCACGGGCAGCACGCGCCCGGTCAGCGTAATCTCGCCCGTCATCGCCACGTAGGGCCGCACCGGCGTCTGGCTGAACAGCGACACCAGCGCCGTGGCCATCGTGATGCCGGCCGAAGGCCCGTCCTTGGGAATCGCCCCGGCGGGCACGTGGATGTGGATGTCCCACTTATCGAACTCGCCCGCTTCCACCCCGATGAGGTGCGAGTGCGCCCGCACCCAAGTGAGCGCCGCCTTCATCGACTCCTGCATCACCGGGCCGACGTGGCCGGTCATGGTGAACTCGCCCTTGCCCGACGCGCTGCGGGGCATGCGGGCCGCTTCGACGAACAGGACGTCGCCGCCCGCCGGCGTCCAGGCCACGCCCACCGCCACGCCCGGGCGCCGCGTGCGCTCTTCGAGCTCGGTCTCGATCCGGAAGCGCGGCACGCCCAGGAATTCACGGACAAGCTCGGGCGTAACCTCAAGCGCGCCGGCACCGTTTTCGGCCACCTGCTTGGCGCGCTTGCGGCAGACGGTGGCAATCTCGCGCTCCAGGTTGCGGACGCCGGCTTCGTGGGTGTAGGAGCGGATGATTTCCCGCACGCCGTCGTCGGCAAAGCGGATGTGCCGGTCGAGCTCGATGCCGTGCTCGCGCGCCTGCTTGGGGATGAGATACTGCCGGGCAATCTCGAGCTTCTCCTCCTCGGTGTAGCCGGGCAGCTCGAGCACCTCCATGCGGTCGAGCAGCGCCGGGGGCACGGTGTCGAGCACGTTGGCGGTGCAGATGAAGAGGACTTTCGAGAGGTCGAAGGGGACATCGAGGTAGTGGTCGCGGAAGGTGTGGTTCTGCTCGGGGTCGAGCACTTCGAGCAGGGCGGCAGCGGCGTCGCCGCGGAAGTCGCGGCCCAGCTTGTCGACTTCGTCCAGCATGAAGACCGGGTCTTTGGTCTCCGCCCGGCGGATCCCCTGGATGATCTGCCCCGGCAGCGCCCCGATGTAAGTCCGCCGGTGGCCGCGGATTTCCGCCTCGTCGTGCATCCCGCCCAGTGAGATGCGCACAAAGCGCCGCCCGAGCGCCCGGGCGATGGACTTGCCCAGCGAGGTCTTCCCCACCCCCGGCGGCCCCACGAAGCAGAGAATCGGCCCCTTCAGGTCGCGCTTCAACTGCCACACCGCCAGGTATTCGAGGATGCGCTGCTTCACCTTCTCCAGGTCGTAATGGTCTTCATGGAGAATCTGCTCGGCGCGCTTGACGTCGATCTCCGTCGCGCTCGCCCGCCCCCACGGCAGCGCTACCAGCCACTCCAGATAGGTCCGCGCCACGGTGTATTCGGCCGCGGCGGCCGGCATCTTCTCCAACCGCTTCAGCTCCCGCAGCGCCTCCTTCTTCGCCTCTTCGGGCATCCCGGCGGCTTCAATCTTCTGGCGCAGCTCTTCCATCTCGCGCTGGCTGTCGTCGCCTTCGCCCAGCTCCTTCTGGATGGCCTTCAACTGCTCGCGCAGCAGATACTCGCGCTGCGTCTGGCCGAACTGTTCCTGGACGTCGGACTGGATCTTGCTCCGCAGGCGCAGAATTTCGAGCTCCATGGTGAGCAGTTCGAGCAGCCGGCGCAGGCGAGCGCGGACGTCGAGCGTCTCCAGCAGCTCCTGCCGCACAGGCGTGGTCAGCGAGGGGAGCGAAGAGGCAACAAAGTCGGCCAGGCGGCCGGCGTCCTCCAGGTTCGCCGCCACCGCCTGCAGCTCGTCCGACAGGTTGGGCGTTGCCGCTACAATCTGCTGGAACAGCTCGCGTGCGTTGCGCTGCACGGCCTCGTATTCGGAATCCGCCTGCGGCGGCAGGACGTCGTCCAGCCGCTCCACCCGCGCCCGCAGGAACGGCTCATACTGGATGACCTCGAGGATGCGGATGCGATAGGCCCCTTCGATGAAGACGTAGAGGTTCTCGTTCGGCAGCCGCGCCACTTTGTGCACCACGCCAGCCGTGCCCACGGCGTAGAGCTCACTGGGGCCCGGCTTGTCCACCGTCGGGTCGCGCTGCGCCACCACCGCGACCACCTTGTCACCGCCCAGCGACTCCAGCAGCCGCACCGAGCGCTCCCGCCCTACCACCAGCGGCGCAATCGCCTGCGGAAACAAAACCGTTTCCCGCACTGGCAGCAGAGCCAAGGTTTCGGTCCTCGTCTTTGTCACTTACACGCCTCCAGCAGCTTTTAATTCTAGCCCAATTATCTGATTGTGTCAATATAAAGAAAGATGCTAAAACAGGCTACACCTTAATAGTGTTTAGTAACTCGCTTGCAATGAACAGATTACATCGTTAAGAACACTACGGTCTCCCTGTAATTGCGGGAATCAAGCGAAGAAAATTCCTCCAGAACCCTTCCCCCCGCTTGACACCTGCCCGGCGTTGGGAGACAATCTCACTGGCCTAAAGGTCGGCCAAGCTCTGATGGAACTCCTAGCTTCGCAGTCACCTTCCCCTGACCAGCCGCCGGGCGGTTTCGCCGGCTTCCGCAAAGGGGTGTGGAAGAGCGGCTCCGTGCTGCAGCGCATTGGTTGGCGGCGGCCGTCGCCCGAAGAGCGTCGCCTCTGGGTCATCCAGGGGGCACTGATCCTGGGGGCGGTGCTGCTGATTGGCACCCTGATGCTTCTGGCGCTGCGTTAACTGGTGCCGGCGTCCGCTTCCTGTTCGAGGAACCGCTTCAGGTTGCCGAGCGAAGTCCGCCAGCCGGGCCCGACTACCCCGTAATACCACTCCCAGTCCGGCCCCTTGCCATAGCCCTGCTGGCGCACGGAGACTCGCGTGCGCCCCCCTTTTCCCGTAGGGCAATGCTCAAGCGCATCGGCCCCAGCACCGCCCGCTCGGCGTTGAAATAGACCAACGGGTCAATCAGCAGCCGCCGCTCGGGCAGCAGCGACCGAATCACCCCGCTCACCACATACTGGTAGCCTTGCGCTGAATCCCCCCAGGCCAGCGCCCACACCCCGCCCTTGCGCGGCTCGACCAGCGCCCGCCTCGGCCCCCACCACTGCTGGAGCAATTCGGGCTCAAGGAAGGCGCTGAACACCCGTCCCGCGCGGGCGCGAATCTGCGTCGAGGCGCTCACCTGGCGGGGCGGTTTGCGGGCTCCCATCACTTCTCCTTCTTTGTCGCCTCGGCAGCCGCCGTCCGCGGGAAGTTCCGCTCAACGAAGGCGCGCGCTTCCTCCGGCGTCTTCAGCGTGCCGTCCAGCTGTGCCTCCTCGACTGCAGCCAGAATCTTGCCCATCAGCGGTCCCGGCCGATAGCCCATGGCTTTCAAGTCGTCGCCGGTCAGCAGGCGCGGCGGGCGCACCTCTTCCGGTGGCAGCTTCTCGCGCTGCTCGCGGACGAACCGCCAGTTCGTCAGATCGCCGTGGCTCGAGAGGCAGTCGAGCCGGTGCAGCTCCAGGTGTTCGTCGAACCCGTCCATCGAGATGAAGCGCTTGAAGGTGCTGGGGCGCATCTTGGGCACATCCTTGAAGCGCAGGTGGTGGCGCACCAGGGCCGCCACGCGGTCGGTGTCGCGGTTGGAGAGCCGCAGCCGCTGGCAGATCTCCTCCGCCATCACCGCGCCCACCTCGGAATGCTCGTTGAAGCGGATGCGGTCGGTGATTTGAAAGGTCGGCGGCTTGCCGACGTCGTGCAGGAGCACGCCCAGCGCCAGCGTCGGCGTGGGCCGCTCCATCGCCCCGAGCATCAGCAGCGTGTGCACCCAGACGTCGCCTTCCGGGTGGAACTCGGGCGGCTGCTCGACGCCTTTCATCCGCGCCACCTCGAGCAGCAGGATTTCGAGCAGGCCCGACTCATCAAGCAGCTCGAAGGCGCGCCGCGCGGCGCCCTCGGTGAGCATCTTCACGAGCTCGTCGCGGATGCGCTCGCGCGACACCTGCTCGATCTCCCGCCGCATCGCCCGCAGCGCCGCCCAAGTTTTCTCCTCGATGTGGTAGCCGAAGCGCGCCGCAAAGCGCAGCGCGCGCAGCAGCCGCAGCTTGTCTTCCGCGAAGCGCTCGCGCGGCTCCCCGATGGTGCGGATGAGGCCGGAGGCGAGGTCGGCCTGTCCGCCGACGAAATCGAGCACATGCTCCTTCAGCGGGTCGTAGAGCAGGCCGTTGATGGTGAAGTCGCGCCGCCCGACGTCCTCTGCGGGCGAGTCGGCGTAGCGGACTTCGCGCGGGTGCCGGCCGTCGAGCGTGCCGTGGTCGGAGCGGAAAGTGGCGATTTCGATCTCATCGCCTTCGAGCTGCGCCTTCACTACGCCGAACTGCGCCCCGACCGTTATGGCCTGGGGGAAGAGCCGCAGGACTTCGTCGGGCCGGGCGCTGGTGGCGACGTCGTAGTCGGCCGGCTCAAGCCCCAGCAGCAGGTCGCGCACGCACCCGCCCGCCCAGTAGGCCTCGTGGCCGGCGGCCGCCAGCCGCCGCACCACCTCCTTCGCTTTTTCGCGCCGCGCGCTCATCTCCGCGATTATAACCATACAGTGAAAATCCAGTAGGACAGACATTCTTGTCTGTCCTAAAACAAGCAAACCGCAGAGGCGCGGAGGAAGCACAGAGGCGATTTCAGGCGGGGTGGACGGCGCGGTCTGTCTTGTCGCGCACGGGATGCTTCGCTTCGCTCAGCATGACATTCTTCTATTACATTGCCACCCTCTCACGGCACTGCGCAAGCAACAATGAAGGATCCTCTGCCGCCACCCCCAGAGCCTGTCATCCTGAGCGGAGCGAAGGATCCCCCGCACCGGCCACCCCCCTGTCATGTCGAGCGGAGGACGAGGCAGGTGATGTCGTCGTGCTGGGGGGCCGCGGCGGCGAAGCTGTCTATGCTCGCCATCAACCGCCGGAGGGTGTCCGCGGCCGTTTCTTCGGGGAGATTCCGCAACCACTCGAGCAGCCGGTCTTCGCCGTACTCCTCGCCCGCTTTGCTCACCGCCTCGATCAATCCATCGGTGAAAATCAGCAACAGGTCGCGCGGCGACAACATCGCGCTGCCAGCTTCGTAGCCAGCAGCGGGTTCGATACCGAGCGGCAGCCCGCCCTCCTCCAATCGCTCGATAGCGCCCGAGGCGCGCCGCAGGACGGGCGGATTGTGGCCGGCGTTGATGTAGCGCAGGATGCGCGCGGCAGGGTCGAGTTCAGCGCAGAAGGCGGTGGTGAACCGCAGGCCGCCCAGGCTGTGCGCGTGTTGGGCACGATTCAGGAGTCCCACCAGCTCTTCGAACGAGCCGGCGTGAGCCGCCAGCGCGTGCAGGCTGGCGCGGAAGGTCGCCATCAGCAGCGCCGCCGGGACGCCCTTGCCCGCCACATCGGCCACCACCAGCAGCAACCGGCTGGCGCCGCCGTCGGTGCGCTCGGACGCAAAAACGTCGTAGTAGTCGCCGGCCACCGTGTTCGCTGGCCGCGTGGCAAAGGCGATGTCGTAGCCGGGAACGGCGGGCGGCTTCTCGGGCACCAACCAGCGCTGGATTTCGCGGGCGATTTCGAGGTCGCGCTTCATCGTCACCCGCTCGGCCAACTCCAGCCCCAGCAGAACCAGGAGGATGAACGCCGCGATGCCGTGGAACTCGGCGCGGACGGAGACGTTTTCCCAGCGAAAGCCGATGGGCGGTATCAGCAGCAGCGCGATGGCTACGATGAGCAGCACACGGCGCGCCGGGGTCAGCTTGAGCAGAATGGCCCAGAAGAACTCCCGCGCGATGCGCAGCGGGCGTCGCCAGCGCTCTTCCTTTTCGGCGGCTTCCCAACTGACCTCGCGGGAGTAGAGCGCGTAGCCAGCGCGCGCCTCGGCCTGGAACTGCTTCCAGAGTTCTTGCAATTCCAGCCCGTCGGTGACGCGCTGCCAGAAATCGCGCACCGCCTGATGGGCGTTTCCGCTCTTGGTGTTTCCTGCCATCGGAGGGCGCAAATTATACCGGAGCGTCTTCGCGGGCAGACAGGAATGTCTGCCCCACCAAGAGGAGAACCTGTTGCAAAACCTGTTGCCAGCGAGGCCTCAGGGGCTAAAGCCCCTTCTGTGTGGTGCGGGCGTTCAATGTCGCGGCTAAAGCCGCGACCCCAACAGCGGTGTCACCCTTTGGGGTCAGGCCTTCAGGCCTGACAACTGCGATGGCCTTTCCTTTTCTCCGGCTTTAGCCGCTGAGGCCATCAAAAACCAGTTTTCACACAGACTCTAACGCCCCCGGGAATTTTTTGCCTTCTTGATGTCAGGGCTGATCCTTCGGCTCCGCTCAGGACAAGAGCCCTGACCCCATGAAGAAAGTCTTGCAATGCGTGCTAGAAGCTAATGGCACGAAGACACCAAGCCACCATGAGGGAAGGGCGGGGCTTCCTTGTCCCGAGTCCGGCGCAGCGGGACGAGGGAAGCCTCGCCGAAAAAAAGTTGCGCGCAGCGCAACCTTGGAAGGGGCGCGGGGAAACCTCCTTTGGGTGTCCCCGCCACCCGGACGTTATGCAACTGCTTCTAGGCATTCTATCAACGTGGTGACTTGCGCAGCAAGGAGCGCGCGGTGCGCACAGCCTCAGCGCCGTGGCGCTGGCGGACTTTGTCGGCTGCCTCGGCCAAGCACTCGGCGCGCGCCTGTCCATCGGCGTCGAGCAGCGAAAGTTGCGCCGGGGCCGGCCCGAGCGCGCCGGCGGCAATGCCGAGCAGGCGGACTTTCTGCCGGCGGTTCCAGGCGCGGCGGAAGAGCTTCACGGCGGTCTGGAAGATTACCGCATCGAGGTCGGTGGGCGCCGCGAGCGTCTCGGCGCGGGTCAGGGTGCGGAAGCTCGAGTAGCGCAGCTTGAGCGTCACGGTGCGAGCGTGCAGGCGGGCTTCGCGCAGGCGCTGGCCGACAAGCTGCGCCAGCCAGGCCAGCGTCGCTTCCAGCTCGTCGGCGTCGGCGACGTCCGCGGCGAAGGTGCGCTCGTGGCTGATGGATTTCTGCTCCTCATCCACAAACCACAGCTCGGCATCCTCGCCACGCGCTTTGCGGTAGAGCGCCTCGCCCCACCGGCCGAAGACTTCTGTCAACTCGTCCCGCCCTAGGCGCGCCAGCTCGCCCACTGTGGTGACGCCGAGTTTCTTCAACGCCTTTTCCGCCACCGGGCCGATGCCGGGGATGCGTCGCACGGGGAGCGGCGCGAGGAAGGCCGCTTCCGTGCCCGGCGGCACCCAGAGCAGCCCGCGCGGCTTGGCAGCGTCGGAGGCCACCTTGGCGACCACGTAGCTCGTCGCCACGCCGATCGAGCACGGCAGATTCGTTTCCTGCCAGATTGTGCGCTGGATTTTCTCCGCCGCGGCCCAGGCGGGGCCGTGGAGGCGCTCGGTGCCGGTGAGGTCGAGGTAGGCTTCGTCAATCGAAACCATCTGCACCACGGGGGTGAAGCGCTCCAGCAGGCGGCGGACTTTCTCCGACCACTCTTCGTAGAGCTTGTAGTTGCCGGGGAGGAAGATGGTCTCGGGGCAGAGGCGCTTGGCGGTGCGCGAGGGCATGGCGGAGTGGATGCCGTATTGGCGCGCCTCGTAGCTGGCCGCGGCGACCACGCCACGCTGGTCGCCCGGCGCGCCCACCACCACGGGCTTGCCGCGCAGCTCAGGGCGGGAGAGCAGCTCGACCGACACAAAGAAGGCGTCCATATCCACGTGTGCGATTTGCTTCATCTGGGACCCCGCCGCTTTCCACTGTCATCCTGAGCGCAGCGAAGGATCCCGACAAGCAGATTCCTCGCCGCCACGCAATCAAGGGCTCGGAATGACAACCTCTACTTCAACGCGTCCGTATGCTCAGTGCCTCTGTGTCTCTGTAGCCAATTAGTAAATCGTCCAGGTGCCGGGGGTGGCGAGCTCCAGAACATGGCCGTCGGGGTCGCGGAAGTAGAGAGAGCAGCCGGCGCGGGGCCAGGTGCGGCGCTCAACAATTTCGACGCCGTTCTCGGTCAACCACTTCTCCCAGGCGTCCAGTTCCGCGGCGTCAACCGCGAAGCAGAGGTGCTGCTGGCCCGTGGCGTCGTGGGCCGTGTGCGGGAGGTTGGCCGAGGCGCCGCGCTGGCAGACCAAGAGCACGTGCCGGCCTTCGACCGAAAGCGCCCACAGGCGCTCATCCTTTTCGATGGGCTCGAAGCCGAAGATGCGCTGGTAGAACTCGACCGAGCGCTTGAGGTCGTCCACGTAGAGCGCCGTCTCCAGCACCCCGCCGAGCTTCGGCCTGGCTGCCGCCATAGAAGGCTATTGTAGCCCGCTCGCCGAACGGCCCGACTGAGGGGTAAAAAATTCCCTCTGGGAAGTTTTTCCCCGCGGCAGACGCCGGGGGTCACGGGCACCGCTGCTCCCCTGCCGGTAACCCGCAGAATCGGCGCTGGCTGGGCGCCGGGCGGAACGGGGCGAGTTTGGCGCGCCAGTTGCAACTCTAACGGACAGAGGTGAGCTGCTTGGAGGGGGCAATGGAAGTCGAGAAGTTACCGCAGCTCATCCTGCTCGAGCCCGACGGCTCCCGCCGCGCCCTCCTCCTGAATTGCCGCACGGTCAGCATCGGCCGGCACGCGTCGAACGACCTGGCGTTGCGCGACAACCGCATCTCCCGCCAGCACGCTGTCATCCGCCAGCAGAACGGCTGCTACGTGGTCGAGGATTGCGGCAGCCGCCACGGCACGCTGGTGAACGGCGAGCCGGTACGCGAGGCGCGGCGGCTGGAGAACAACGACCGCATCGAGTTCGGCGCTTCGGACTCCTACGCCGTGGTGTTCGTCACCGAAGAAGCCAGCCGGCGGCGGCTGCTCGACACCGTGGACACCGACACGCGACCGGCGCCGCGCTCGCGGGAGCTCGAGAAGTTGCGCGTACTGCTCGGCGTCGGCCACTCGCTCTACGCCGGCCTGGAAGCCGATGAGGTGCTGGCGCGCGTGCTCGATGCCTGCCTCGAGGTCAGCGGGGCCGAGCGCGGCTTCCTCGCCCTGCGCAGTGACGCCGGGGAACTCGCTTTCCGGCTGGGCCGGCACCGTTCGGGGCGCGGGCTGGGCCTGGAAGAGTTCAAGGTAAACCAGACTGTGGTCGAGCGGGCGATGGCCAGCGGGCAGGACGTGGTGCTGCGCGCCGCGCGGGCGACAGCCGGAGGCGAGTCGCGCACTGTCCTGTGCCTGCCCGTCCGGCCTCTGCTTTCGGCCGGCCCCGTGCAGGATACGCCGGTGGGGAGCGCACGGCATGCCCTGGGCTTCTTCTATCTGGAGAGCGAGCGCGCCGCGCGACGCTTCTCCGGCAGTGACCGGCAGATTCTGCGGCTGCTGGCCGGGGAAGCGGCGAGCGTGGTGGCGAACGCGCGGCTGCTCGAGGCCACGCGCGCCCACGAATCGCTGGAGAACGAGCTGGCCATGGCGCGCGGCATCCAGAAGGCGCTGCTGCCGGCCTCGCCGCAAGAGCACGGCTTTTTCCAGATGGCGGGGGCGCACATCCCATCTTACGCCGTGGGAGGCGACTACTACGATTTGATCGAGCTGCGCGGGCGCGGCTTTGCGGCGGTCATCGCCGACGTCTCCGGCAAAGGCATCTCGGCGGCGCTGCGTGTCTCGACGCTACAAGGGGTGCTGGCGGCAGGGCTGCACTGGGGCCAGCCGCTGGCGAGCGCGGTGGGCTACCTGAACCGCTACATCTGGGAGCACACCTCGAGCAACGAATTCGCCACGCTGTTCTGCGGCGTGCTCTCGCTCGATGGCCGCTTTGACTACGCCAATGCCGGTCACGTGCCGGCGCTCTGGGTGACGGCCGACGGGATTCGAACCCTGACCGCCGGCGGCCTGCCGCTGGGAATGTTCACGGAAGACAGCTGCGCGACGAACGCAATCCGGTTAAGCGCGGGCGACCTGCTGGTCTTCTACACCGACGGCCTGATCGAAGCCTTCAACGCCGAAGGCGAGAGCTACGGGATGACCCGCTTGCAGAAGGTGCTAGCCGAGGGGCGCGCCTTGAGCGCCGAGGAGCTGGTTAGCGCCGTGCTCGCCGACCTGCGCGCCTTCGCCCACGACGTCTCCCTGCAGGACGACGTCAGCCTGATGGTGGTGCGCTACCACGGCGATGTCCTAGAGCACATTGCATAACTTCGTGCCCGCAAGACCTCAGGGGCTAAAGCCCCAATCCTTTTTTGGCCGTATCGGCACGGCTAAAGCCGTGCCCTGACGCACGTCGTCGCTTCTCGCCCAACCCGGCGGCGGGCTAGGATGTGGGTTGCTCGGGCGGGGCGTCGTTCCAGATGGTGCGGTGGACGAGCCAGGAGCCGTCGGGCTGGCGCTGGAGCACGCGCACGACTTTGTAGCGCTGGCGGATGACCTGGCCGGTCGTGCGGGAGCGCACGGCGGTTTTGAAGAGGCCCCACTCATAGGCGAAGTCGCCCACCACGCGCACCTCTTCCCACTTCTGGTTGTAGTCAATGGGCTCGAAGTCGGCGCTCTGGGCGCGGGCGGCTTCGAGCAGGGCGCGATTGGCCTCTTTGCCGATGACGGGAGCGCCGCCGGGCGGCAGCGCCACGATATCGTCGGTCCACAGCGACACGAGCGCCTCGACGTCGAAGGCCCAGGTGGCGGCGACGTCGCGCTGGTGGAGCTCTTCAATGGCTTCGAGGTCGGCTTCTAAGCGCGCCTTTTCATCCATGGGCGTGGCGGAAGTGTACCCTGCCGCCGCAGTCAGCACGAGGGCGAGCACAACCCACGGCATTATCTGTCGCATCGTTCACCCTCCCTCAGGGGCTAAAGCCCCTAGAGACAGACAAGAATGTCTGTCCTACTGACGGATGGGGATGGGTCGAGGCGGTCATGGGCGGCGGGCGGCGAGGACGCGGGGGATGCCGCGCAGGTCGTCGGTGAGTTCAACGTCCGTCCACTCGCTGCCAAGCAGCGCGCACACGCGCCCCGCCATCTGGTAGCCCAGCTCGAGTACCAGCCACCCGCCGGGCGGGAGCAACTGCGAGGCCTGTTCAAGAAGGCGGCGGGTGATGGCCAGGCCTTCGTCGGCGGAAAAAAGCGCCTCGGGGGGCTCGTGCTCGCGGACCTCGCGAGGAAGTTGCGAGGCTTCGTCGGGAGAGACGTAGGGGGGGTTGGAAACGACAAGATCGAAGGCGTGACTCGTGACTCGTGACCCTACGGCTTCGCTCAGGGCAGGCACGTGACTCGTGAAAAAGACTTCCAAAAGATCGGAGTGGAGGAACTGCACGCGGGGGGGGAGGCCGAGGTCTTCGGCGTTGCGGCGGGCGAGGGCGAGCGCGGCTTCCGAGATTTCGGTGGCGAAGATTTCCGCCTGGGGCAGCTCGCGGGCCAGCGCGAGCGCGATGCAGCCGGTGCCGGTGCCGACGTCGACGAGGCGCGCATCCAGCTTGGCCATCCGCTCCCGCACGATGGCCAGCGCAACCTCAACCACGTGCTCGGTCTCCGGCCGCGGAATAAAGACGCCGGGCTCGACGCGGAAGCTCAGGCCCCAGAATTCCTGCTGGCGCGTCAGGTACTGCGTCGGGGTGCCGGCGGCACGCTGGCGGAGCAGGTGGCGGTAGGCGCGCTGCTGCTCGAGGCGGAGTTCAGTTTCCGGATGGGCGTAGAGGAAGGCGCGGTCGCGGTCGAGCACGTGGAGGAGCAAGACCTCGGCGGTGGTCGAGGCGGAGGGCACCTGGGCGGCGGTGAGCTCGGCGATGGCTTCGCTGAGGGCGCGGCGCAGGTTCATGGAGAGAGAATACAACCAAGAAACCACAGATGAACACAGATGGACACAGATAAGAGCGACCAGTGGCCAGCGACCCTTCGGCTTCGCTTCCCTCGACAGAGCTCGGGACAAGCAAGGCAAGCAGGATAACAGTCCGGGGGGAGGTGGGAGGGAAAAGCAGATTCCTCACCGGCCCTTGGATTCCGCCCAGGAGGCACAGATGGAGAAAAACAAGTGGAAGGCTGAAGCCTTCCGCTACGGCGGAGGCAGGCCATGTAGCGGAACCCTTCAGGGTTCCATCGCCAGCTTTCCTCGCTCCTTGCTTCCCTGCCTCTCTGCCTCTTTTCACCCGCGGCGGCGGGCGAAGAGCAGGCCGGACCAGGTGGGGTCAATGGCGCAGACTTTGTAGTCCACGAGGCCGGCCCGGAGGCCGAAGGCGCGGACCTCGTTCTGGGTGAGGTCGGTCGAGACACCGGAGGCTTGCTTGGGCCAGGCAATCCAGATGCCGCCGCCCTCGGCGAGCGCGCGGCGGGCGGAGCCGAAGCGGCGCTCGAGTTCGGCGCGCGAGCGGGCGAAGAGCAGAATCAGGTCGGCGGCACTGCCGAGCCTGCTCACGAGCCGGATGTTTTCCGGCAGCGTGCCCAGGCGGCGCTCGAAGCCAGCCGGCGCGCCAAGGAGCGCCACCACCGAGCCGGCGCGGATGCCGAGCTTCTTCGGCAGCGGCGTGGCGGAGTAGCCCTGCATCGTCGCTGGCACGATGGGCGCGGCCGGGGGGTTGCGGAGCGCCGCGCGCACAGCCGAGCGGATGTGGCGCCAGTCGGTGTAGACGGCGTCAGGGAGCAGGGCGCGTGTCTGCGCCACTTTCTCCGGCTCACCTTCGACGAACACGATGGGCCGGTGGCGCGTGGCCTTCTGCTGGCGCAACCAGACGCCGAGGGCGCGGCCGTGGGAGGGGACGCGGCTGAGGTCAATCACGAAGGCGTCGGGCGGGTTGTCGCGAATGGTGCGGTAGGCGGTGCCGCGCTGGTCGGCGTAGAAGTCGGCGCGGTAGCCCGCCCGGCGGAGGCGGCGGGCGCGCTCTGCGGCCTCAGTGGCGTTCCAGTGGACGAGAAGAAGACGACTCATTGTAGAATCGCAGTCTTCGTTGCCTAGCTACTCATGGCTCTTTGACTCTCCCCTGAGCCACTCCCTTATCTCATTCTGTGGGTACGACACCTAGGCAGCAAGCCTTGAAAACGCGACAGCACTTCTGAGTTGCTGTTAAGAATCTCCACTCTGCTTCCCGCGTCACGACATGTCGTGGCCAGAAGGGCTGCAGCGGCAGAGTCAGCTTGAGGAAGGCTGTATCCCAGTACCCATACCCGCTTCGCATCCCTGAGACACTCGGCTGCTTTGTGCCACAGTGTTAAAAGAATTTGATTATGAAATCTCTTCAGCAAGCTCGGCTCAATGACCGCAGGCAGACCCTGTGACCCCCAAGCTCCCCCAGGGCTAGCATCATCCCTCGCGTACAAACCGAGGTCGTTGAGAAACGCGTTCGACAAAAAGATTCGGCCGTCTTGGCGAGCATACCATCCAACAGAACCGTGAAGCTTTAGAATTGTAATTTCGCTGCGGGCATGTGTGATGAGCCTCGCACGCCCATCAGTGGATCGCAAATTGATTGCAAATCCATATCCGTCGGAGGGGGACCAGCGACCGCATTCAAAAAGAGTCCGTTCTAGCGTTGAATCGTAGTTGAACGTAACTATTACATCACCGGCCCTTAATTTCTGTTTGCAAAAGCGACGGAGGGTTTCGCGAGATGAATTGCAAGGCTTTCGATCAGAGTTGTGCCTGTACTCGAAATACTGAATCAACGCGGTCGAGAGCATCCTTCTGTTCTCAGCTATCGAATCCAACATCCCTTTCTTCTTGCGATAGCGCTTCTGCGCCGGCCAGATGTAGTTACCCGCACTATCGCGCTTCCACGAATCAAGCATTCCTTCTCTGAGAGCTAAGTACAGATCCATCACGGTCAAAATGCTTTCAATGTTGCGTTGCCTGCCCGATACCCGAACCAAGAAATTGTTCGCCTTGGAAAGCCACGTCTCAAAACCAGGCCACTGCTGAGTCCAGTCGATTCCATCCCGGCTCGGTGGACCAGTCTTTATGAATTTGTTGACTTCTCGAAACAGAGTAGAGCCAAGAGGGTAGCCGGCTTCGCATGAAAGCCCGGCGCCAGTCACGAAAACGCGCATGGGTGTTCAGGCTTCGACCAGCTCCTGCTTGAGGCGCTCGGCCTGGTAGTGGGTGAGGAGGGCGTCGAGGAGCGGGGCGAGGCGGCCGTCGAGGATGTCGGGCAGTTGGTGCAACGTTAGCCCGATGCGGTGGTCGGTCAGCCGGTTTTGAGGAAAATTGTAGGTGCGGATTTTCTCCGAGCGGTCGCCGGTCTTGATGAGACCGCGGCGCTCGTCGCGCAAGCGGGCCTGCTGCTTCTCGCGCTCCATTTCATAGAGGCGGGCGCGCAGGACGCGCAGCGCCTTGGCCTTGTTCTTGATCTGCGACTTCTCGTCCTGGCAGGTGACCACCAGGCCGGAGGGGAGGTGGGTTAGGCGCACGGCGGAGTAGGTGGTGTTGACCGACTGGCCGCCGGGGCCGGAGGAGCAGAAGGTGTCGACGCGCAGCTCGCGCGGCTCGATCTGGATGTCAATCTCCTCCGCCTCGGGCAGCACGGCGACGGTGGCGGCGGAGGTGTGGATGCGCCCCTGCTGCTCGGTTTCCGGGACGCGCTGGACGCGGTGGACGCCGCCTTCGTACTTCAGCTTGCTGTAGACGCGGCCGCCCTGGATGGAGGCGATGACTTCCTTGAGGCCGCCGACGGGGCTGGGGCTGGTGGAGAGCACTTCGACCTTCCAGCCCTGCGATTCGGCGTAGCGGGTGTACATGCGGAAGAGCTCCTGGGCGAAGAGCGAGGCTTCGTCGCCGCCCGTGCCGGCGCGGATTTCCAGGATGACGTTTTTTTCGTCGGTGGGGTCCTTGGGCAGCAGGAGGAGCTTCAACTCCTGCTCGCAGGCGTCTTTTTCTTTGTCCAGCCGGGTGAGCTCGTCGTGGGCCAGCGTCTTCATCTCCGGGTCTTCGAGCAAGGCGCGGGCCTCGCGCACCTGGCGCTCGAGCTCTTTCCACCGGCGGTACTTCTCCACCACGGCACGCAGCTCGGCGTGGGCCTTGGCCAGCTTCTGGTAGCGGGCGCTATCGGCCAACACCTCGGGCTGGGCGAGCTCGCGGGTCAGCTCCTCGTAGCGCGCTTCAACCTGGTCGAGTTTTTCAAACAGCGTCAGTTTGCTCATAGCGTCACACGACAAGAATCACAGGGGAGAAGGATTCCAGAGAGAGTCCGCCCCGGGGCGGGGCTAGGCTTCGCCGAGTTTGCCGAGCGCGGTGGGGAGGTCGGGCTCGAACTTGAGCACGGAAGGCACGCCGGTGATCTGGAGGGCCTGCATGAGCTTGGGGCGGAGGCCGACGAAGCGCACTTCGCCCTGGCGCTCGGACGCCGTCGTCTGGCAGGCCACCAGTTGGCCGATGCCGTGGCTGTCAATGAAGTCCACTCCTGCGAGGTCAACTACGACTTTGTGCGCCCCGCCGGCGAACAGGCTCTTGATTTCATCGTGCAGCATGGTGCCGTTGTCCAGAATCAGATGGCCCTTGAGCGCCACCACGACGGCGGCCTCCTCCTGCCGGGTTCGCAGATGCAGGGGCACGTTCTCAGTATAGCAAAGTAGGAAGGAGAGAAAAGAGCTATCGCAAGCGGTCGAGGTCGAACTCGGCTTCTACCCGCTGGCCGTCCGGGGTGAGCACGAGGATGCGCGTCGGCGCGGAAGCCAGCGCGTCGGGAGCGTAGACCAGCATCACATCGGCACCCGCCAGCCAGCACGTCCCGGGCAGGGCAAAGGTGGTGAAGCCGACGCCGTCGCCGCAGAAATAGAAGGGCTCACCTTGCAGAAAGAGCGGCGCAACCTCGCCGCGCTGCTCGACCTTGTAGTTGAAACCTAGCCAGAAATTCGGGTCGCGGACGTAGATCGGCCCGAAGTGGAGCGGCAAGGTGATGGGCGAATGCGCCGGGTAGGTGGGCGTCAGCCGCAGGCGGATGCGCACGAACACCGGCAGGGGCGCCTGTTCTTTGTACTCGGCCTCGGCGGTGACGGGGCTGTAGCCATCGAGCGCCCGCCGGGCCCGCTCGGCCATCTGCCGGTAGGGGGTGGAGATTTCAATCCGCTCAATGTGGACGCCCTGGCGGGGCAGCGGCAGCGCGCGGACGTAGTCGCGGTTGAACTCCTCCCAGCGCCGCTCGTTCTTCCCCAGGAAGTAGGCCTCGCGGATGTCCCGCGGCTTGAGCTCCCGCTCATAGGCTTGCCCCGTTGCGCTCACCACGAGCAGCGCCGCACACGCAGCCAGGATGACTCTCGCTCGGCCTGCCATGACTTTTGACTCCCTACTCTACCTTAGATGCCGGGGGAGCCACTGGAGCCTACATGGCGAGGAGTTCCTGAGGTACGAGTTGACGCCGGATTGGGTCAACGGCGAAGCCGAGGCTTTCGAGCGTCGTCGCGCCCAGCAGTTGACCGTCTCCCGGTTCTGCGACCACCAAGGTGACGTTCGCCTCGTTGCCGTTCAGGCGAACGATGGCTGCCGCGGTTTCCCGTTCCACCCGGCGCCCATCCGCCATGAGGAATGACCGACGCTTGAGGCGCGGCGCCTGGAGCCGGTCAAGAACTTCCCGTGGCACCCACGACAGCGTTGCCCCAGTGTCAATCAGGAGTTCAACCTCAGCGACACGTGTTGGGTCGGCTGGATGCGCAATCGTGGCGTGAACCGAGAACTGTCCCATAGGTAGATTCTACACCCAAAAGCTAGAGGCGGCGTTCGATGTGCGGGAAGGTCTCCCAGACTTTGATGCCGCAGAAGTGGGAGCCTTCGGTGCAGATGGGCGAGGCGATGCCGGCGCGGACGTAGCAGGGCGGCCCGACGTAGCGCAGCAGGCGCGGATGGACGCGGCGCACCTGCTCGATCTCCTCCATCGAGGCCTGGTAGATCTCCTCCTGCGCGTTGAAGCACGTCCGCATCGTCCATTTGTGCAAGAGGTGAATGAGCGCGCCCGATTCGACGAAGCGGACGGCGGTGGCGTTGGGCAGGACGTAGAGCGCAAACTCCCGCGGCACGCCGAGCGCGAGCAGGCGGTTCTTCGCCTCCCAGGCCTCGGCCATCGCCCGCTCATAGAGAGCGCGCGCCTGTGAATTGCGCCCGATGAGCATCGGCGTGATGAAGTCGGGCTCGCGCGAGTCGGTGAGCAGCAGCAGCGGCCGCGAGGCCGGCACCATGCGGTGGCGCTGGTCCTGGCTGTCGGCGGTGTGCGAGATGCGCTTGACGAAGGTGTAGTGGGCGTGGTTCAGCGCCCGCATCAGCGGCGAGTGCGCGCTGACGTTGAGCGTCTCCAGCCGATAGCGGTTCCGCGCCGGGTTCATCACTTCTTCGAGTGCCGCGTCGTCTGAGAGCTCGGCCTCGCTGCGGCCCAGCACGGCCCGCACCGCCTGCGCCACCACGCGCTCAGCATTCGGGGAATAGTCCACCAACACGGAGACGCGCCCGCCGAGCTGCGCGTCGAGCTCCTGCCGGAAGCCATTCGACGTCGGCGCTTCGAGGAACCTCCACTCCGGGAGCTGCTCCTCGGCCAGCGGCGCCTTGCCGACGCGCTCAAAGAACTGCGGGTCGACCTCCTTGACCCGCGCCACCATCTGCTCGACGACGAGCGCGGCTTCGTGCGGCGTGTCGCCGGCGCGCTGCATTCGCCACAGCCGGTGCAGCGTGATGCCGCTCAGCGTGTGCACCATGTTGGTGAAGGCGGCGATGGGCAGGACGTAGCGGGCGATTTCGATGGCTTTCTTCTCGGCCTGCCGCGCCACCTTCTTGCGCCGGCGCTCGTGGCTCATCTCAGACAGGTGCCAGATGTCGGCCAGCAGGGCGTGCGTGTCGTCGTCGAGCAGCGCCGCGAGCTGCCGGTAGTGCTCCCAGGCGCGCTTGATGGCTGCTTCGTAGATTTGCCGCGCTTCCCCGTCGAGCGGCGGCACGAAAGCCTGCACGCGGTCGAGCCGCACGTAGCGCTGCGACTGCTGCTCGGAGTTGTAAAACGGATGCGAGTGCAGGAAGCTCCAGACGAACTGCCGGCTGACGTTCTCCAGCCCGAACTCGAAGTGGGCGTGCTGGTAGACGGTGTGGTGGCCGCCCTCGAAGGTGGCGGCGCCGATGGTCAGGCGCTGCTTGTCGGTGATCTGCTCGGGGGTAATGATGGTGGGCGAGTAGCAGGTGCGCGCCGCGGCGATGGCCGAATCGTAGGGATGAGAAAAGTAGTTGCGAAGGGTAACCCGCGGCGGCGC
>JACPRL010000084.1 GCA_016189965.1 Acidobacteriota bacterium
GGGAAAGGCATAGACTATCCCCGCCTGGCCAACGTCACGCTAAAGAAAGCCCCCAAAGCGACAAGCGGGATGCCAGAAACAAAACCGCTAACCTTTAATTAAGAAACCCATTTGACCAACAACTTACTTTTTGTGCATCCCCCCACCCTTTTGTGCAGGAGGGGCTTTGTGTGCAAAGCCGGGTCAGGGCTTTAGCCCTGACATTAGAGCAACCTCCAAAATCTAGGGGCTTTAGCCCCTGAGGGCTTGCCTGCGCGACGTTTTGCACCCAGTTCTAGTCTTGCAATCATCATTAGGTTGTGCCCACCAGCTCCGGTTCCAGAACTGGCTCGGCAATCACCTTGCCGTCGCGCTCCCGCAGGTAAGCCGCCGGCACCCGGGGGTCGTGCGGAAACAGGCAGAGCCACTCCCCGCGCACCGCCTCCGGAATCCAGCGCTTCTTCTGCTCGAGCGTCGTCAAGGGATAAAGGTCGTAGCCCATCATCCAGGCGTAGGGCAAGTGGGCGGTCGTGGGCACCAGGTCGGCGAAGAAAAACGCCGTCCGGCCGCCGCTCGTCAGCCGCACGCACTGCATGTCGCGCGTGTGCCCGGGCACGCGCACCAGCTCGACCCCGGGAAGAATCTCCTCCCGCCCCTCGACGAAGCGCCACTGCCGGCTCGCCGCCAGCGGCTCGAAATTCTCCGCCAAGTAGCTGGCGCGGTCGCGTTCGGTGGGTGTGCAGGCGTGCTCGTATTCGCCCCGCTGCACGGTGTAGCGCGCGCGTGGAAACGTCGGCACCGGCTTGCCATCACCGCCCAGCCGCGTGTTCCAGCCGCAGTGGTCGAAATGCAGATGCGTGTTGATGACCACGTCCACATCTTCAGGGCCCACGCCGCGGCTCCGGAGTGAGTCGAGCAGGTTCACCGAATGGTCGATGCCGTAGATGTCCTGGCGCTTGGCGTCGAACTTCTCCCCCGTCCCGGTTTCAACCAGCAGCGTCTCGCCGTGGGCGTGCATCAGCAGGCAGTTCAGCCCCAGCGTGACGCGATTGCGCTCGTCCGCCGCCAGGTGCCGCTCCCACAGCGGCTTCGGCACCACGCCGAACATCGCCCCGCCGTCGAGCCGAAACCGCCCGTCCGACACAATGAAAATCTCAAACTCACCGAATCTCATGACTCTCTCTCTGCGTTTCTCTGCGCCTCTGTGGTGAGTTGGTTCTCACTTTCTCTGCTTCCTGACACTTTAGTGTCACCCTGAGCGCAGTCCCGCTCTGCGGGACGGAGTCGAAGGGTCTGCTTCCACCAACTCCACCAGCACGCCGCCGCAACTCGACGGATGCAGGAAGGCATAGCGATGCCCGCCCGCACCGTACTCGCCCTTGCCAGCGATGATGCGCACGCCGGCCGCCTCCAGCCGCCGCAGGTGCGCGTCGAGCCCGGCCACCTGCAGCGAGATGTGGTGAATGCCCTCGCCGCGCTTCTCGAGAAATCGCGCGATGGGCGAATCGGCGCCCGTCGGCTCGAGCAACTCAATGCGCGTCCCCCCGAGCACCAGCATCGCCACCCGCACTTTCTCCGCCGGAACCTCCTCGATGCCCGTGCAGGCAAGCGCGAGGGTGTCGCGGTAGAACTTCAGCGCCTGCTCGAGCGAGCGCACCGCAATGCCAATGTGGTCCAGCTTCATTTCGATGGCCGCAGGGGAAGGGCGGGGTTTTAACCCCGCCGAAGCCTTGGTCCCCCTTCTCGGGGCTTTAGCCCCTGAAGCCACTGGCCAGGGGGGCTAAAGCCCCACCCTTCCGCGAACGCTTCATTCGGCGAGCCCGGCCGTGCGCAGAAGCTCGGCGACCACACTGTAGGGGTCGCGCTCGCGCCGGGCGATCTGGCGGGCGTAGCGCGCCAGCTCCTCCAGGCCGACGCCGGCCTTCATCACCCGCTCCAGCGCCTGCTGGCGGATGAGGTCGAGCAGGCGCTGCTGCCAGCGCTCGAGGCGCTTCTGCTCGCGCAGGCCGGCCTTTTCGAGGTGCTGCATGTACTCGTCGAGCGCCGCCGCCAGCTCGGCCACGCCGGTGCCCTCCGTCGCCACCGTCTTGACGATGGGCGGCCGCCAGCCGTCACCGCGGCTCCCCAGCCCGAGCACAACCTTCAGCTCCGACTCCAACCGCTCCGTTCCGCCGCGGTCGGCCTTGTTGATGACAAAGACGTCGGCAATCTCCATCACGCCGGCCTTGAAGCTTTGCACGTCGTCGCCCATCCCGGCGACCAACAGGAGAACCGTGACATCGGCCAGACGCACGATGTCGACCTCGTCCTGACCCACCCCGACAGTTTCGATCAACACCAGTTCTTTGCCGGCGGCGTCGAGCACCAGCGCCGCGTCGGCGGTGGCGCGCGCCAGCCCGCCTAGGAAGCCCCGCGTCGCCATGCTGCGGATGTAGATGCCGTCGTCGGTGGCGTGCTGCTGCATGCGGATGCGGTCGCCCAGCAGCGCCCCACCAGTGAACGGGCTGGTCGGGTCCACGGCGATGATACCGACGCGCTTGCCCTCCGCGCGATAGCGCAGAGCCAGCCGGTTCACGAGCGAACTCTTCCCCGTCCCCGGCGCCCCCGTAATCCCCACCAGCAGCGCGCGCCCGGTGTGGGGAAACAACTCCTGCACCAGGCGGTCGGCGCCCGGCTCGCGGTTCTCGATGGCGCTGATGGCTCGGGCGATGGCGCGCGCCTCCCCCTGGCGCACGCCCTCGACCAGCGAAGCAGCCTCCACGGCAGGCAGGTTCTTCAAGGTCTCTCCTCCACCTTGCCCAAGAGCTGGCGCGCGATGACCAGCCGCTGAATCTCGCTCGTGCCTTCGCCGATGGTGCACAGCTTGACGTCGCGGTAGAACTTTTCCACCGGATAGTCCTTGATGAAGCCGTAGCCGCCGTGGACTTGCACCGCCTCGCTGGCGACCCGCACCGCGACTTCGGACGCATAGAGCTTGGCCATGGCGCACAGCTTCGTCTCCGGCTCCCCCTGGTCGGCGCGCTCGGCGGCGCGGTAGGTGAGCCAGCGCGCCGCTTCGATCTCCATCTTCATGTTGGCCAGCTTCCACTGCATGGCCTGGAAGCTCGCGATGGGCTTGCCGAACTGCTTCCGCTGCTTCGAATAGTTGAGCGCGGCCTCGAAGGCGCCCTGCGCCATCCCGACCGCCAGCGCGGCGATGGAGATGCGGCCGCCATCGAGCACCCGCAGGCTGTCGACAAACCCTTCGCCCGCCCGCCCGAGCAGGTTCTCGGCCGGCAGCCGGCAGTCCTCGAAGATGACCTCGGAGGTGTCGCTGGCGCGCATCCCCAGCTTGTTCTCCTTCTTCCCCGGGCGGAAGCCGGGCCTCCCGCGCTCGATAATGAAGGCGGAAATGCCGTGGTGGCCCTTGCCGGGGTCAGTGACGGCCATGGCGACGCAGACGTCGGCGAGGTGGCCGTTGGTGGTGAAGGTCTTCCCGCCGTTGAGCACCCAACCGTTGCCCTGGCGCACCGCGGTGGTGCGCGTGCCGCCAGCGTCGGAGCCCGCCTCGGGCTCGGTCAGGCTCCAGCAGCCGAGCTTCTTGCCCTGCGCCAGAGGGACGACGTACTTCCGGCGTTGCTCCTCGCTGCCGCACTTGTAAATGTGGTTGGTGCAGAGCGAATTGTGCGCCGCCACCGAGAGCGCGATCGAGCCGTCCACCCGCGCCAGCTCTTCGATGGCGATGACGTACTCGATGTAGCCCAGCCCGGCGCCGCCGTATTCCTCCGGGAACATGATTCCCAGCAGGCCGAGCTCCGCCAGCGCCGGCACGATTTCTTCCGGGAAATGCGAGGCCTCGTCCCACTCCATCACATGCGGGCGGATTTCCGCTTCGGCAAACTCGCGCACCGTGCGCCGGAGCTGCTCCTGCTCGTCCGTGAAGGAAAAATCCATGCGTGCGTCTGAATCCCGGTCGAGGCCGCGAAGCTAACTTTATATCACACCCGGCGGGAAGCAGTGACTCGAAGCAATTGCATGACTCCTGTAACGTCAGGGCACGGCTTTAGCCGTGCCGAAAGAAAGCCGCGCGCAGCGCAACCTCGGAAGGGGTGCGGGCTTGCCCTGAGCGAGTCCCGACGAAGTCGGGACGAGTCGAACGGGGAAACCCTCTCCGGGTGTCCCCGCCGCCGGCACGTTATGCAACCACTTCTATTCCGGCCAATGGGCGTAGGCGTAGAGGATGTCCACCATTGACTTTTCGCACTCCGCCAGGCCCGCCACCTTCTCGTTGCCCTCGATGACGAAGTATTCGTCGATCGCATGGGCGCGCCCGCCATGCCCCAGCCCGCCCGACACCGCCGGCAGGTTGAGCGGCGGCCGGGTGTACTGCGCTTCGGGGCTCGAGCCGGCCGAGCGCGGCCAGATGGCCGGCTCGATGCCGTACTTCTTGTAGACGCTCAGCACGGCTTGCACCGCCGACGCCTTGACGCTGGTGCGCGACCACTCGTCGCCTCCACCCAGCGACCGCATCTCGATGTCCGAGAAGCCGTGGCGGTCGAGGTGCCCGCGGATCAGCGCCTCCTGCTCTTTGATCGCCTGGTTCGGCACTAGGCGGCTGTCAATCTTGCAGGCCGCTTTGTGCGGCAGGATGGTGGCGACGCCGGGGCCGGTGTAGCCGCCCCAGATGCCGTCAATGTTGAGCGTGGTGTCGAACACCAGCCGCCGGATGGCCTCTTCATCCGACCAGTTCTGCTGCCACACCCGGGCGTTCTCCCGCTCGGAGGCAAAGACGCGGTCCTTGAACTTGGCAATCAGCGTGGCGACCAGCATCTCCTCCTCTTCGCTCGGCGGCACAATCGCGTCGTAGTAGCCGCCAATCAGAATGCGGTTCGTGCGCGGGTCGTACATCGAGTGGAGCGCCTCGATGAGCCGCCACACCGGGCTGTCCATGATGGCCTTGCGGCTGGAGTGGATGGGCATGCGCTGCGGGCCGCGCCCCCAGCGCTTCCCGCTCGCTTCCAGCTCGACGTAGACGATGCCTTTGTTGCCCAGCGCCATGCCCACCTGCCCGTCGCGGTTCTGCGCCGGGCCGGGATTCAGGTGCGCCTGGCAGGTCTTCAGCCGGTCGATGTAGGGATGGAGCACCTGGTGGAAATGCGGGCTGCCCTGCTCTTCCTCCCCCTCGCAGGTGAACATGATGTTGACGGGGAGCCTGCCTTCGACCGCGATAATGGCCTCAAGCGCGTTCAGGAAAGCCCGCAGCGGGCCTTTCGAGTTGATGGCGCCGCGGGCGATGATGACCTTCGGGAATGGCTCCAGCGGCACCACGTTCGCCGCCAAGGGCGGCGACGACCATTCCTCTTCATTGAACGGCTGCGTGTCGTACATAAAGTAGCGGGAGATGGTCTTCTTCGCTCCGGCGTCGTACCAGGCCCACACGCCCGGATGGCCTTCGGTCGGCACCACGTTCGCTTCTTTGCAGCCGAGCTGCTTGAAGTAGCCGACCAGCATCTCGGCGCACTCGCGCACGCCCATGTTCCAACTGGAGACGCTCGGCTGCCGGAGGAACTCCTGGATCTTGGCCACGTGCTCGCCGAGGTGCTCGTCAATGTAAGCGTGGATTTTCTTCACCGGCGACGATTCCAGCACGTCGGCGGCGAAGCCCGCCGGCTCGTCCAAGAAGTAGAAGAACCCCAGGCTGGCCGCCGCGGCTCCCTTGCCCGTGAGTTTGAGGAATTCCTTGCGTGTCATTGCCATCGCCTCACCTCCCCCCAACTTGTCATTCCGAACCCTTGCATGCCGTGGCGGTGAGGAATCTGCTGTTGCCTGTTCATCAAACCGAGCAGACTCCTCAGGTGACGCCGTCGGAGTGAGTACTGGTCAGGCGCGACGTGCCGGGCGTAGGACTGCACGCATCGCTTCCAGCGCCCGCTCGATGCCTTCGTCGTTGACGTCGTAGTGTGTGACCATCCGCATCGTCGCGGAGTCGATCCCGCTGGCCAGCACACCGTGTTCTTTGAGCCGTGCCGAAATTTCAGTCGTCGTCAGGCCCGTGCCCGAGACGTCGAAGACCAAGATGTTGGTCTCTACCTCCTCCGGGTTGATGCGGATCCCGGGGATTTCAGCCAGGCCGCGCGCGAGCCGCCGGGCACGCTCGTGGTCGCGCGCCAGCAGCGGCGGATGCTTTTCCAGCGCCACCAGCCCGGCCGCCGCCAGCACGCCCGCCTGGCGCATGCCGCCGCCGAACATCTTCCGGTAGACCCGTGCCTTTTCGATGAAGGCCCGCGAGCCGACCACCATCGAACCGACCGGCGCGCCCAGCCCTTTCGACAGACAGAACATAATCGAATCCACTTTGCGCGTAATCTCGGCGACACTCTTGCCCAGGGCGACGGCGGCGTTGAAGATGCGCGCGGCGTCGAGATGCACGGGAATCCCCCGCTCATGCGCCCGCTCGCAAATCTCGTCCTGGA
>JACPRL010000085.1 GCA_016189965.1 Acidobacteriota bacterium
AGGCCGGCTTCGGCCAGCAGCTCCTCAAAGAGCAGGCCGCGGTCGCTGGGGTTGGAGCCCCAGAGCCACAACTCTTCTTCCCGCCGCTGGAGAAAGCGCAGCGCTGCGGCCAGGCGGTTGAAGACCCGCTCCGGGCTGCTGGCCTGGAAGTAGACCCCCAGGGTCCAGCGGCGCCCGGCGTAGCGCGCCTGGATGCGCACCTCGTACTTGCCGCTCTGGTTCCTGTCTACGCTGACGCGATAGGTGTTGTGGATTTCCTCAGCCATACGCCACCTCGAGGTGAACCGGCCCGGAGTGCCTTGCGGCGCGAGGCCAGCCAGGACGCTGCCCCTGCGGGTAATGAGATTCTATCCCCTGCAGGGCGGGTTGGCAAGAGCAACGGGAGCGGTCTGTAAGTAATTGATTCTAAGGCTGATTATTTGACAAGCCCGCAATCTCCCTTCCTGCCGCAGCCTGGGTTACAATCCCGCCGACGACTAGACGTGGGTGGCAGCCGTGGCGCGGTTTGAGTTTCTGGAGGCGCTCGAGGAGGAGTGGCAGCCGGTGGGCCGCGTGGCGCTGGCCGCGTGGCTGGTCTTCTATGCGCTGTTCCTGCTGCACGCCCTCGCCAGCCGCAGCGGCTTCCTGCTGGTGGATAGCGTCAACCTGGTGATCCACGAAGCCGGCCACCTGCTCTTCAGCTACCTTGGGCAGACAATGATGCTTTGGGGCGGGACGCTCTTCCAACTTTTCGTGCCGCTGGCGCTGGGCGTCCACTTCACCTTCCGCCGGCACACCGCCGGGGCCGCCTTCGCCGCCTTCTTTTTCTTTGAGAACTTCCTCAACATCGCCACTTACATGGCCGACGCGCGCCGCCAAGAGTTGCCGCTGGTGACCATCGGCGACCCGGAGCTGGCCGGCCACGATTGGTTTCTCATCTTTTCCCACCTGGGCGTGCTGCCCTATGACACGAAGATTGCCGCTGTGGTGCGCGCGGCCGGCTGGCTGGGGATGCTGGGGACGGTTGCCTGGCTGGTCTGGCGAGGACGGCTGGCGAGCGAAGCCTACCGAAGCTAGCCACAGAGGCACAGAGACACAGAGGATTACTGAAATACTGCTCCTCTCTGCGTCTGTGAATCTGCGGCAACCACGGAGACAGTTCCCAGCGGCGGGAGCCGCTGGGCTGAACAATATGCGGGCAGCGCCGGATGGCTAGGTTTGTTCGGTCAGGCGTTTGATGGCGGCCTCGGTGCGCTTGAGGACGCCTTCGGCGGCCAGGCGCTTGGTAAGGCTTTCGGCGAAGAGGTTCCACGCCAGGCCGCGCTTGGTTTCGAGCAGGCGCTCGCGGATGTCCTTGCGCTCCTCGGGGGTGAAGCGGCTCAAGTCAGCTTCCTGACGGCTGAGGACGCGGAAAACCGCCCAGCGGTCGCTCACCGGCACAGCGGGGCTCACTTGTCCGGAAGACAAGCCGGCGGCGGCCGAGGCGACTGCCCGCACGGAGCCCAGCCCGGGTGCGACGCCGTCCCAGCTCAACTTCTCGCTCACGCTCACTGCTAGGCCCTGTGCCTGGGCGGCGCGGCGCAACTCGCCCGCCTTCTGCGCCTCGGCGGCCAGCCGCTCGGCCGCCTGGCGCACCAGCTCGCCGGCGCGCTCGCGGCGGTAGTTCTGTTCCACTTGCGCGCGGACTTCCTCGAAGTTCGCCTGGTGGGAGGGAATGACCTGCTGCAGTTGCAGAATCAGGTAGCCGCTGGGGAGCGAAATCGGCTCGCTGACCGGCGCCGCCGGCTGCCCGGCGCTCCCGGCGGGCAAGCGGAAGGCCCGGTCCTGGAGGTCGGGGACGTTGCCGAAGGGTGGGACGGATTCGTTGCGGGCGAAGGGGCCGAGCTCCTGCACACCCCAGCCGAGCTCCTGGGCGGCGGCGTCGAGCGCCTGGCCGCGCTCGACCAGTTGCACGAGCTCCTTGGCCTGCTCGAGGGCCGTCTGCTGCACCCTCTGCTGCTTCAAGCGCAACTCGATTTCCGGCCGCACCTCGGCCAGCGGCCGCAGCCACTCCTGGGCGTGTTCGAGCACCTGGACGATGTGGAAGCCGTAGCCGGTTTCGACCAGCTCGGTGGAGCCCGGCGGCAGTGTGAAGACCGCTGATTCGACCCCCGGCATCTGCCCGCGGCGCACCCAGCCCAACTCCCCGCCGCGCTCGCGGCTGTTCTGGTCGTTGGAGTGCTGGCGGGCGAGTGCAGCGAAATCCTTGCCGGCACGCACCTGGGCAAGGACGGCCTCGGCCTGCTGGCGCAGCTCGGCCGGGTCGCGCGGCGCGAGCGCTCCCGGCGGCTGCCGCAGGAAGAGGATGTGGCGGAGGCGCACCTGCTCGGGGACGCGGTACTCCTCGCTGTGGCCGCGGTAGTACGCTTCGATCTCCTGCGGGTTGAGCAGCAGCCGTTGGCGCAGGGTGGAGTACTGGATGTGGACGGCGCGCAGGCGGCGCCGCTCGGGCACCTGGTAGCGGGCGCGTTGGCCCTCGAAGTAGGCGCGCAGCTCCTGCTCGGTGGGGCTGAGCCGCCGGGCAAACTCTTCGGCGGTTACGACGACGTACTCGAGCTGCACACGCTCCTGCTGCCGGCGGTACTCCTGCTCGACCTCCTGGTCGGAGACCGTCACGCCGCTGGTGAGCCAACTGAAGAGCTTGGCCTGGAGCGAGAGCCGGCGCACGAAAGCCTCGAACTCGGGCACGCTCATCCCGAAGTTCCGCTGGACGATTTGCCGGTAGGCTTCAGCGCCCACGAATTTGCCGTCGGGATAGAGGTCGGGCATTTCCCGCAGGCGGGCCGCCACCTCTTCGGGCGGCGCCTGGAAGCCCAGGCGGGCGGCTTCGTACTCGACCGCCCGCTGCCGGATGAGCTCTTCGATGATGCGCGCCATCAGGAAGC
>JACPRL010000081.1 GCA_016189965.1 Acidobacteriota bacterium
CGTCTGGGGGACGAACGACTACAAGGACACGGCCAACTCCGACATCGTCGTGATTACGGCGGGGGTGCCGCGCAAGCCGGGGATGAGCCGGGACGACTTGCTGAAGACGAACTACGGCATCGTCAAGGAGACCACCGAGCAGGTGGTGAAGCACTCGCCGAACTCCATCCTGATTGTGGTGTCGAACCCGCTCGATGCCATGGCGCAGACGGCCTACAAGGTGAGCGGGTTTTCAAAGAACCGCGTCCTGGGGATGGCGGGGGTGCTGGACTCGGCGCGGATGCGGACGTTCATTGCGCAGGAGCTCGATGTGTCGGTGGAGAACGTCACCGCGTTCGTGCTCGGCGGGCACGGGGACACGATGGTGCCGCTGGCGCGCTACTCGGCGGTGGCGGGCATCCCGCTCCCCGAGCTGCTGCCCAAGGAGAAGATTGACGCCATTGTGAAGCGCACGCGGGACGGCGGGGCGGAGATTGTGAACCTGCTCAAGATGGGGAGCGCGTTTTATGCGCCAGCGGCGGCGATTGCCGAAATGGTGGAAGCCATCGTGAAGGACAAGAAGAAAATCCTGCCCTGCGCGGCTTACCTCGAAGGCGAGTACGGCATCCGGGGCCTGTTCGTAGGCGTGCCGGTGAAGCTGGGGGCGCGGGGCATCGAGCAGGTCATCGAAATCAAGCTGACGGCAGAAGAGCGAGCGGCGCTGGAGAAGTCGGCGGCGGCGGTGAAGGAGCTGGTCGAGATTATCGGGGTTTGAAGGTTCCCACCCGCCCGGCCTGCCGGCATCGGAACGAGCCCGCCGGCGACACCCCGTTTACGTAGAGCCCGCTGCAACGGCCGGGCTCCCCTCGACTCGTCCCGCCGTTGCGGGACTCGCTCGGGGTCTCCGCTTCGCTCCGACAAGCCCGGCCCTTCCAAAGAAAGAAGCGGCAAGTTCCTCGCGCTTCGGGCGAGGAATGACAGGCAGGAATGCCTGTCCTACTGAGGGCTGTCAGCCATCAGCTATCAGTTTTCAGTAGAGAGCTGGTAGCGCAGGTTTTGCCGGGCGCGCCAGCGGCCGGCCTACCTGCGGCTTGGTGCGCGGCGTTTTGGAAAAACCGCAGGTAGCCCTCGAAAACCCGCCCTGCGGACGCTCTCGGGCAACCCTTCGGCAAGCTCAGGGCAGGCCCTGCGCTACCCGAGCCGCCCGGCGCTACAGCTTGATGAAGACTGAAGAGCCGTCGGTCTTAGTTTCGAAGGTCTGGACGTGGGCGTCGAAGGTGATGCAGGTACCGGTGGCGAGCTCGTACTTGCAGGCTTCGACGGGGCACTGGACGAGGTCGCCGAAGAGGTCGCCCTGGCTGAGGGAACCTTCGTCGCGCGGGCAGGTGTCCTCCAGGGCGTAGAACTGGCCGTCGAGGTTGAAGAGGGCAATGGCGAGCCCGCGCGCTTCAACGCGCTTGGCCTTGCTGGGGGGAATCTCACTCAGGTCGGCCACGCGGACCCACTCGGCCACCGCCGGCCTCCTACTGGGCAGCAGCCGGCGGCGGCCCGACGCGCTCGATGGTGACTTTGTTCACGATGACGGGTTTGGTGGGGCGGTCGTTGGCGTCGCGGGCCACGTTGCCGATGGCGACGACCACCTCCTGGCCTTCGACCACCTGGCCGAAGATGGAGTGCTTGCCATCGAGCCACGGAGTCGGAACGGTGGTGATGAAGAATTGCGAGTTGCCGGTGTTGGGCCCGGCGTTGGCCATGCTGAGGCGGCCAGGGCGGTCGTGCTTGAGGGAGGCGTGGAACTCGTCGGGGATGTTTTCGGCCAAGCGGAAGCCGCCGGCGGGCAGGTGGGCGCCGGTCTGAACCATAAAGTTGGGGATGACGCGATGGAAGATGATCCCGTCGTAAAACGGCTTGCCGACGACAGGCTGGTTGCTGCGGTTGTCGCGCCAGGGCTTTTTGCCGGTGGCAAGGTCGACGAAGTTTGCGACCGTCTTCGGCGCTTCCTTTTCGAACAGGCGGACGACGATTTTGCCCATCGAGGTGTCGAGTGTGGCGTAGAGCCCGGGTTCGCGCTTGGGCTTGGGTTTCTCGGCTTCCTCCTGCGCCAGTGCGGGAGCGACGGCAATCATCAGGCAAAGCAGCACAGCCAGTTTCTTCATCGGTTTTCTCCTTGCAGACCAGCGAAGTAGATTAGCGCGAGGGCGACAGAGTGGCAAGTCCGTGCAAGGCCTACGGTTCCGAAAGGAATCGGAGGATCTCGCGCACCAGGCGATCCCGTTGGTCGGTCTCAAACATGAACTGCGCATGGGCGGAGCCGTCGAGGATCACCAACTCCTTCGGCTCCGGGGCCCTCTCGAACTGCTCGCGAATCTTGACCAGCCGCGGCGATCCATCCGCATGCGAGTCATCGCGGCTGGTGATGAACAGCTTCCGGCCCTGCATTCGCTCCGGCTCCTTGATCGCCGAGTGCGCCAGCAGCACAAGACGGTCGATCTCGCCCGGCTTGCCCTCGACTGACGCATCAGCCGCCGCACCGCCTCCCATGCTCCCCCCGACCACCGACACGGTCTTCGCGCCCGCCTTTCGCAGGTAGCGGACCGCGGCGAGCACATCGAAGTGGAGCGGGGCGCTCAAAGGGTCGGACTGGCCGGGGCCTCGCGACTGGCCGTAGCCGCGGAAGTCGATGGCTAGGACGCGGAATCCGGCGTCGGCCAGCTCTCGCGCCTGTTTCTCCCAACTCTCCTTCTTGAATCGGCCCCCGTGAGCCAGCACGACCCCGCGGTCGCCTTCTCCGTACGCGTCGGCGTAGACGATGCCCCCATCTTGGGTGGGAAAGGAAACAGTACGAACTGTGGACAACCGTGCGGCGACCTTTTGCGCCTCGTCCAGGACGCGGAGGGTGTTCCCGCCGAGGATTTTCTTGATATCGACTTCGCTGTAGCCACGGTCGAGCAGGGCCTGGGTGAGGCGGGGCAGGTAGCTGGCGTCGTCCATGCCGTCGGGCATGGGGGCGCCGTCGAAGTCGGAGCCGAGGCCGACGTGGTCGGGGCCGACGAGCTTTACGGCGTGGTCAATGTGCTCGACGATGCGCTCCCAGGAGACCGGGGGCAGGTTGTATTCCGCCTCGAGGCGTTCGACGGCGTGCTCGAGGGCAACGGGGTCGTCCTTGTATTGCTCGGCCAGGGCGCGGTAGCGCGGCCAGAACTGGTCGGCGATCTTGGCGAAGGCATCGGCGTAGTCCTGGTCAATGAAGCCGGGGACGAAGGTGATCTGGATGACGCCGCCTTTGGCGGCCAGGGCGCGGATCATGTCGTCGGTCATGTTGCGGGCGTGGTTGGTGAGGGCGCGGCAGGAGGAGTGGGAAGCGATGAGGGGAGCCTGGCTGACTTCGAGCGCGTCCCAGAAGGTTTTGTCGGAGACGTGGGAGATGTCGACCAGCATGCCCAGGCGGTTCATCTCGCGCACGACCTCTTTGCCGAAGTCGGTCAGGCCGTTGTGGCGCGGCGGGTCGGTGGAGGAGTCAGCCCAGTCGTTGGCGAGCGAGTGGGTGAGGGTCAGGTAGCGCACGCCGAGGCGGTGGAAGTTGCGCAGCAGGCGCAGATCGTTGACGATGGGCGTGCCGCCCTCCATGCCCATCAGCAGCGCGACCTTGCCTTGCTGGTGGGCGCGGCGGACGTCGGCGGCGGAGGTGGCGACGAGAAGTTGGTCGGGGTGGCGCGCGACCTGCTCGTAGACGGTGTCGATGAGTTCGAGCGCGCGCTTGGTGGCAGCGTCGCCCTGGTAGCGGCGCATGTCGGCGTAGATGGACATAAAGGCAGCGTCGAGGCCGCCTTCTTTCATGCGGGGGAGGTCAATGTGGCCGCGGGGGTCGCGGGGGGCGAGGTCGAAGGCTTCGTCGAGCAGCCGCTGGGGCGTGTCGACGTGAGTGTCAACGACGATCGCCTGCTGGTGGAACCGGGCGGCAGGCGGGGAGACGTCGCCGGCGGCGGCCAGCGCGAGGGGAACGAGCAGAAAGGCGTTCAGCCACGGCCGCGGGCTTCGGATCATCGCTCACACCTCCGCCCCGAAGGGCTGAGGCGTGGGACGCCACGAAAGGCGTTTCGGTTGCTTGCCCGGAGAGGGGTCAACGGTCAGTACTTGACCACGAGGAGGTTGTCACCGACCTCCACCCAGCCCGAACCTTCCCACAGGCTGGTGTGGCCTTTCACCCGCACCCACTTGTCTTTTTCTTCGAGGATGACAACGCGGACGCCGCAGGGGACTTTTTCGGCGGGTGGCTTGCCGTTGTCGGCTTCCGCGTAGATCTTGATTTCGGCCAGCAGGTTGGGACTGTTGCAGTCCTTCATCACAAAGAGTTGTCCCGGGGTGCCCTCAGAGCGCAGCCGGTCGCGCTCGGCTTTGGCGGGCAAGAGGACGGTAACGTCGGGGTCGTTGAAGCGGAGCTGCTTCCTCTCTTCGTCGACCTTGTAGCTTTTGCAGTTGGGCGATTTCACCGGGGCTGTCTGCGCCGCAGCGGCGAGACTGCCTGCCAGGAGTGCGAATCCGACCACAAGATGGCAGAGATGTCTTCCCTTCTTCACCGTTGCTTTACCTCCACGATCGCTGCCGACTCAGCCCTGAAAGCTGGGCCAAACTACAACGCATTCCGTCAAAAAAATCAAGAGGAAAAAACAGGCGCGATGGACAGAGACAGCGTCGGCCTCCGGTTGCCAAGCCGGGGACGGCTTGCTAGGATGAGGCTTCTGACCCGCGGTGCGCTTTGAGCCCCGACGCACCGCCCGCATGCCCCGAAGCTTCGGGGCGAGCCAGCGGCGAGCGAGCAAGACGCGGAGGTGCGGCCTCAAATGTATCGCGGTGGAGCCGGGCAGTGGGCGTGGATCCTGCACCGCGTGACCGGCGTCGGCGTTCTGCTCTTCCTCCTCATCCATATTCTCGATACCGGTCTGGTGCTGTTCGGCGCCGAGGTCTACGACCGGGTGGTGAAGATCTACACCCACCCGCTGTTTCGCGTGGGGGAGGTGGGGCTGGCCGCCGCGGTGCTCTACCATGCGCTGAACGGCATCCGCATCACCCTGCTGGATTTCTATCCGGAACTGAGCGGGCGGCAGCGGGAGCTTTTCTACGGCGTGGTGGCGCTGTTTGTGCTGCTGTTCCTGCCGGGCGCGTACCTGATGTTGAGGCCATTGTTCTAGGCGGGACAAGCTTTTCACCATAGAGGACGCAGAGGTCGCAGAGAAAAAGGCAGAGAGAGAAATGGCAGAGCTGAGCGAGGCGGGTGGACGGCCGCGGCCGACTGGCGGGCTGGAGCTCTATGCCTGGGTGTTCATGCGGGTGTCGGGCCTCCTGCTGCTGTTCTTGGCGCTGGGGCACCTGGCCATCATGCACCTCATCCACAGCGTGGAGGAGGTCAACTTCGCCTTCGTGGCCGAGCGCTGGGCCAACCCCCTCTGGCGGCTCTATGATTGGTTGCTGCTGATGCTGGCCTTGCTGCACGGCTTCAACGGCCTGCGGGTGATGGTGGACGACTACATTCGCTCGGCGGCTTGGCGCGTGGCGAGCCTGGTGAGCCTGTACGGGTTGACCTTCCTGTTCTTGGTCATCGGCTCGCTGGTGGTGCTGATTTTTCAGCCCATGGCGGGAGGTTGATTCGTGGAGGCCGTCTACCACCGATACGACGCCGTCATCGTGGGCGGAGGCGGCGCGGGGCTGATGGCGGCGGTGAACCTGGCCGGTCAGGAGGTGGCCGTGCTGAGCAAGCTCTACCCGGTGCGCTCGCACACGGGCACGGCGCAGGGGGGCATCGGAGCAGCGCTGGGGAACGTGGAGGAAGACCACTGGGAATGGCACATGTTCGACACCGTCAAGGGGTCGGACTACCTGGCGGACCAGGATGCGACGGAGATTCTGGCGCGGGAGGCGGTGGAGACGGTCTACGAGCTGGAGCATTGGGGCCTGCCCTTCAGCCGCACGCCGGACGGCAAGATCGCCCAGCGGCGCTTCGGCGGCCACACGCGGGAGTTCGGCAAAGCGCCCGTGCACCGCTCCTGCTACGCCGCCGACCGCACCGGGCACATGATCCTGCAGACGCTCTACCAGCAGTGCATCAAGAACCGGGTGAAGTTCTTCGATGAATACCTGGTGCTTGACCTCTTGCTGGAGGGGCAGCGGACGGCGGGCGTGGTGGCGCTCTCGATTGCCGACGGCCAACTGCACGTCTTCCACGCCAAGGCGGTGCTACTCGCCACCGGCGGCTGCGGGCGCATCTATCAGATCACCTCGAACGCCCACGCGTTGACCGGCGACGGCATGGCGCTGGCGCTGCGGGCGGGCGTGCCGCTCGAGGACATGGAGTTTTTCCAGTTCCATCCCACCGGCATCTACAAGCTCGGCATCCTGATTACCGAGGGGGCGCGGGGGGAAGGGGGGAAGCTGTTCAACGGGCGCGGGGAGCGCTTTATGGAGCGCTACGCGCCGACGCTGCTCGACCTGGCCCCGCGCGACATCATCTCCCGCGCCATCTACCGCGAGTTGCGGCAGGGCCACGGGGTGGAGGGGAAATGGTACGTCCATCTCGACCTGCGCCACCTGGGACGGGAGGTCATCGAGACCAAGCTGCCCGACATCACCGACTTCGTGCGGACTTACCTGGGAATTGACCCCATCACCGAGCCCATTCCGGTGCAGCCCACGGCGCACTACGCCATGGGCGGCGTTCCCACCGATGTCTCAGGCCGCGTGGTGGTGGACGAAAAGAACACCGTGCTGCCGGGGCTCTATGCGGCGGGGGAGTGCGCCTGCGTTTCCGTGCACGGGGCCAACCGCCTAGGGACGAATTCGCTGGTGGACATTTTGGTCTTCGGACGCCGGGCGGGGCGCGACATGGGGCGGTACGTTGGCGAGGCCGAGCTGCCGCCGCTGCCGGCGCAGCCGGAGGAGCGGGCGCGGGCCTTGCTCGCCCGGCTGCGCGAAGGGCCGAACGGCGACGGACGGGCCGAGTCGGTGGCGGCGTTGCGGGACGAGTTGCAGCGGGAGATGATGGACAAGGCCTCGGTGTTCCGCACCGGGGAGAGCCTGGCCGAGGTGCGCGAACAGGTGCGGGCCTTGCAGGAGCGCTACCAGCAGGTGCGCGTGCAGGACCGCGGGTGGGTGTTCAACACCGACCTGGTGGAGGCGGTGGAGCTGGGCTTTCTGCTCGACGTCGCCGAGGTGACGGTGGAGGCGGCACTGGCCCGCCAGGAGAGCCGCGGCGCGCACTACCGCGAGGATTTTCCCCAGCGGGATGACGTGAAGTGGCTGAAGCATTCGCTGGGGCGGCGGACAGCGAGCGGGGCGCTGGAGTTGAGCTACAAGCCGGTGACGATTACGCGCTTCCAGCCGCAGGAGAGAAAGTATTAGCCACAAAGACACAAAGGCACAAAGATGCAAGGGGTTCGGCTTCTCCCAGCGGCGGGAGCCGCTGGGCTGAACCTCTGTTTTGAGTAAAGAGGAGCAAGGGTTGAGGCGAGCCAAGTAATGAAGGTCAAGCTGCGCATCAAGCGATTCGAGCGGGGGAAGGACCGGGAGCCCTACTGGGCGGAGTACGAAGTGGAGGCGGAGCCGACCGACCGGCTGCTCGACGCCCTGCATGCGGTGAAGTGGTACCAGGACGGCACGCTGGCCTTCCGGCGCTCCTGCGCCCACGGCGTGTGCGGCTCGGACGCGATGCTCATCAACGGGGTGAACCGGCTGGCCTGCAAGGTGCTGCTGAAGGATTTGGGGCAGCGCATCACGGTGGAGCCGATGCGGGGCTTCGCGGTGATCAAGGACCTGGTGGTGGAGTTCGACCGTTTTATGGAAAAGTACCGCTTGGTCGAGCCGTACCTGAAGGCGGGAAGCGAGCCGCCGGCGAAAGAGCGGTTGCAGACGCCGGAGGAGCGGGAGCGGTTCGACGATACGACGAAGTGCATCCTGTGCGGTGCGTGCACGACGTCGTGCCCGTCGTTCTGGTCGAACCCGGACTACCTGGGCCCGGCGGCCATTGTGCAGGCGCACCGGTTCCTGTTTGATTCGCGGGACGAAGCGACCGCCGAGCGGCTGGTGGTGCTGGGCGCGCGCGATGGCGTGTGGCGCTGCCGGACGATTTACAACTGCACGGACGCCTGCCCACGGGGCATTGAGGTGACGCGGGCCATCGGCGAAGTTAAAAAGGCGCTGCTGCTGGGCAAAAGGTAGGCGCGGCCGCCGGGCTTGCCGTATAATGGTGCGGAGCAGGGAAACGAATCCGCAGGAGTAGAGGAATGAGCACGCAGACGACCGGGGTGGCCCGGGTGATCGCTGAGATGGTGAAGGGCAAGACAGAGCTCGACCCTGAGCTCGGCGGGCAGGTGGCCGGGGCGCTGGCCAAGCACTTCAAGGTGTCGACGGACGAGGTGGCGATTCTCCGCTTGGCGCCCCGGGGCAAGCAGTTGGAGTTTGTGGTGCCGGAGAAGCTGGCGAACATCGGCACCATTCCCCTGACCAGCACCCACGCGCTCGCGGTGCGCACGGTGCGGGACGGCCGGTCGGAGTTCGTCAACAGCTTCGGCAGCTCGCAGCATCCCACGGTGTTCGAGGGCGTAAGACTGAAGAGAGGCGAAACGAGCGACCCCATCCAGAAGATTGTCAGCGTGCCCATCCAGGTGGGCGGGAAGGCGGTGGGGGCCATCCAGGTGTCGCGCAAGGGAAAGAGCGCGGGCGCTGCCGGGGCGGACTTCGGGGCGGCGGACGTTGAGGTGCTCACGCAGGTGGCGGCGTCGCTGGCGGCGTGTTTCCAGCCGAAGTAGTGCTGTTCCAGTTTTTCGCGCTAATCATGTGCTTGCTTTATTCAAGGGATTCTTCGCTTCGCCCCGCCATTTCTGGAGATTGTGTCGGCACCTGGCACCGCCCGGCTCGGCTGCTACCGTCGGCGATGCCGCCCGAAGCCATCACCGGAAAGGGCAGGGCTTCGCTCAGAATGACACCTCTTGGTTGTCCGTGGCGTAGTAGCCGGGAACACCGTGGCTGATTTCCCGTCTCATCGCAGCCGAACCGTCTTTGTTCTGGCCAGCCTGCTGCTTGTGTGTGTGCTGGCTGGGCCGGCGGGGGCGCAAGAGAGCGTCACCCTCACGGTGCTGGCGACGACCGACGTGCACGGCCACGTCTGGCCTCATGACTATCTGGCGGGGCGCGGCGCCGAGCGCGGGCTGGCGAAAGTTTCGAGCTATGTGAAGAGCGTGCGGGCACGGCAGCCGCACACACTGCTGCTCGATTGCGGCGACACTTTTCAGGGGACGCCGCTGGCCTATCTCTACGCCGAGAAGCACACGCGGGAGGCGAACCCGGTGGCGGCGGCGATGAACCGCATGGGCTACGACGCCATGGCGGTGGGGAACCACGAGTGGAACATGGGCCTGGCGACGCTCTGGCGGTTGAAGGAGCAGGCGCGCTTCCCGATTCTGGGCGCCAACGTCGTCTCCACCTACCACGACTCGTTGCGGGACTTCGAGCCCTACGTGATTCGGCGGGTGGGCGGCGTGCGAGTGGCGATTCTGGGGATGGTGACGCCGGCGGTGCCGCGCTGGGACCCGCCCGAACACCGCGCGGGCTACGAGTTCCGCGACCTCGTGGAGACGGCGAAGCGATTGGTGCCCGGGCTGCGGCGCCGCGCCGACGTCGTCATCCTGATTGTCCACTCCGGCTTGGGCCGCCGCGAGGAGACGGGCGAACCGCTGGCCAACATTTATCCCGAGGAAGACCGCGTTTGGGACATCGCCGAGCAGCTGCCGGGGCTCGACGTCATCCTGTTCGGCCACAGCCACCGCGAGCTGGCGGAGAAGCTCGTGAATGGGGTGCTGCTGGTGCAGGCGAAGAACTGGGCGCAGTCGGTGGCGGAAGTGGAGCTGCGTTTGACGCGCGAGGGGCAGGGCTGGCGCCTGGCGGAGAAAACGAGCCGCGTCGTTCCGATGGATGCTTCGATTGCTGCCGATGAAGAGATTCTGGAGTTGACGCGCGCCGCCCACGAACGCACGGAGGAGTACTTGAACACGGTGGTGACGCGCGTGGAGACTGAGCTCGACGCGCGGACGGGCCGGCTGGAGGACCACCCGCTGGTGGAGCTGATCCATAAAGCGCAGCGGCACTACGGGCGCGCCGACGTGTCGCTGGCAGCGCTGTTTTCTACCGGGGCGCGCCTGGGGCCGGGGCCGGTGACGGTGCGCGACATCTATCGGCTCTACTTCTACGAGAACAAGCTCTTCACGGTGGAAATCACCGGGGCGCAACTGAAAGAGGCGCTCGAGTACGCCGCCCGCGTCTTCAAGAGCTACCCCTGGCCGGCGGGCGAGTCGCCCTTCGCTGATGTGCCGGGCTACAACTTCGACATGGCCGATGGGGTGAGCTACCGGATTGATCTGCGGCGGCCGGTGGGCGAGCGCATCGTGGACTTGGAGTTTGGCGGCGCGCCGCTCAAGCCGGAGCAGCGGCTGCGGGTGGCGCTCAACAGCTACCGCTGGTCGGGGGGCGGTGGCTATGAGATGTTGCGGCACGCCAAGATTGTCGAGCGGGTGGACCGGCAGGTGCGCGAGCTCATCATTGACTACGTGCGCGAGCAGAAGCGGATCGAGACAGCGGCGGACGGCAACTGGGAGATTGTGCCGGCCGAAGCCCGGCAGGCGCTGGTGGAGTGGGTGACGCGGCCGCAGCCGCCGGTGGCAGTGCGGAGCGAAGCCGAACTGGAACGAGCGGTGCGGGCGCGGCCGGACGAGTGGGCGTTGCACGTGGAGTTGGTCGAGGCGAGCGCCGCGGCCGGGCGCTTGCCTGAGCGGGCGCAGTGGTACAAGCAGTGGCTCGGCGAGCAGCCCGACTACGCGCCAGCGGACCCGGCGCGCCAGGCGATGCTGCACGCGGCGCTCGGGTCGGTGCACTGGCGGGCGGGGAACCTGCGCGAGGCGCGCAGCGAGTACCGGCAGGCGGTGCGGCTGGAGGCGTCGAGCCGGGCGTACACCGAGGCCTTGAGCACGCTCGAGGCCGAAGCGGGCTGGCAGGGGCGCGACACGCTCATTGTGGTGCTGTTGCTGCTGGCCATCGTGGGTTACGTGGGGCTGCGCCACCCACGCTGGGTGCGGGCACGGCGCGGTTGAATTCCAGCCACAGAAGCACCCTTCGGCTTCGCTCCCTTCGACTACGCTCAGGGCAAGCAGGGCAAGCAGAGGCATAGAGAGAGACGAGTTCTTGTTTGTGAACCGCTGCTTCCTCCGTGTCTCTGTAACTCTGTGGCCAGAGTTGCAGGAGTTGTGGAATAACTTCCAGACTGTTCGCCCTCCGGGCGAATGACAGACAAGAATGTCTGTCCCACCGCAACCGAAGAAAGCCAGCGCGAAGCCCTCAGGGGCTAAAGCCCCTAGTTTTTCCGACGCTCTTGCGTCAGGGCTGAAGCCCTGACCCTATCAACTCGGTTCCGCAATAGCTTCTAGTAGGCGACGCCGACGCGGAAGAGCACGGGCATCTCCAGCGTCTGGTCCTTTCGCCGCACGGTGAAGGACTCGGCCTGACGGCTCAGCGCGAAGACTTCTTCCAGGGTCTTCCTGCCGATGGGCTGGCGGTCAATGGCGATAATCTCATCGCCCTTCTTGTAGCCCATCTCTTCCGCTTCCGAGTTTCTTTTTACTTTGGTGACGCGCAAGCGGAAGCCGCGGTCTTTCGCCGGCTCCCATTTCAGCTCGGCGCCGGCGTCGACGGTGAGTTTCGTCTCGTCCTTGGATTTGCTCCAAGGCCAGGCGAAGGCGGGCGGCGCCACCAGGGCTGCCAGCGCCAGTGCCAGAGCCGCGCGCGCTACCATCCGCTCTCCTCGCTGATGGCGTTCTTGTTCAGTTTATCCCCTTGGCTGGCGAAGTTCCATCTCAAATTGAGCGACAAGTGGCCAGCGACCCTTCGACTACGTCCCGCTGCGCGGGACTTCGCTCCCTTCGGCTGCGCTCAGGGTCTACGCTGCGCTTCGACAGGGCAAGCAAGCGACAAGCGAAAAGCAGATTCCTCGCCGCCAGGGCGCTCAAGGGCTTCCCTCGACTCCGCTCGGGACAGGCGGAATGACAGATTCTCCTTTGTGTCTTTGTGACTTTGTGGCTAGTCGTAGTATTCGGTGCCGAGGTGGGTGATGAGCTGCTCGCCGCGCAGCCAGCGCAGGGTGTTCTTGAGCTTCATCAGTTGGATGAAGAGGTCGTGCTCGGGGTAGAGCTCCGGGGCGCACATGGGTGACTTGAAGTAGAAGCTGAGCCACTCCTGGATGCCGCGCAGGCCGGCGCGCTGGGCGAGGTCGAGGAAGAGCACCAGGTCGAGCACCAGCGGGGCGGCGAGGATGGAGTCGCGGCAGAGAAAATCAATCTTGATCTGCATGGGGTAGCCGAGCCAGCCGAAGATGTCGA
>JACPRL010000088.1 GCA_016189965.1 Acidobacteriota bacterium
ATCGAACTTGAGCCGCTGGGCGGGCGTGAGGGAAGCGGGAGCCCGACGGCGAAATCCCGAGCGACAGCGAGGGACCTGAAATCGGCAACCTTTAGCTTGCATGAGTTGGTAGCGGTACCGGGAATCGAACCCGGGTCTCCAGATTGAGAATCTGGCGTCCTAGCCCCTAGACGATACCGCCACGGAATCTCTTCGAGGCGCCTGCCTGTTACGCAATTTCATTTATAACGTAGCGTTCGGGAAGCGTCAACCCGTCTTCGCCCGGCGGGCTGCGTTGACTTGGGGAGAGGGCGCCGCTAGCATACGAGTTTCTTCTCTCGGGCGGAGCAGCCACTGTGCCAACCAGTGCCGTTCCAACTAATTGGAACCGTCTCTGGTGAGCAAGAAGAAGCACATGCATTCTCAACCTCGGCGACAGGAATTGGGCGCGAAAAGTTGGAACGGCACCAGCTCGCGCACTCAAGCTGGCGATATCCTCGAGCAGATTGTTGCCGCGCGTCGACGGGCGCTCGAGCGCGCCAAGCAGATGACTCCGGCGCACAAGTGGGAAGAGCGGGCGGCGGTGGCGCCGCCGGTGCGGGACTTTGCCGCCGCGCTCACCCGCGACGGGCTGAACATCATCGCCGAACTGAAGAAAGCCTCGCCTTCGCGCGGCCTGCTGCGCGCGGCCTACAATCCCGCGGCCCTGGCGGCGTCGCTCGAAGGCGCCAGCGCCTGTGCGCTGTCGGTGCTCACCGAGCCTGAGTTCTTCCAGGGCTCGCTTGAAGAGCTGCAAGCGGTGCGGGCGGTGAGCGGCCTGCCGGTGCTGCGGAAGGATTTCCTGTTTGACCCCTATCAGTTGTTTGAGGCGCGCGGTGCCGGCGCCGACGCCTTCCTGCTCATCGCGGCCATCCTGTCGCGCGAGGAGTTGCGGCGGCTGATTACGCTGGGTAAGCAACTGGGGATGGCGGCGCTGGTCGAAGTGCACACAGGCGAGGAGCTGGAGCGGGCGCTCGCGGCCGGAGCGGAGATCATCGGCGTCAACAACCGCGACCTGAAGACCTTCGAGGTCGATGTCGAGACTTCGCTGCGGCTCATCGAAGCCATTCCCGAGAGTTGCGTGGCGGTGAGCGAAAGCGGCTTGCGCTCCCACGCCGAGCTCATGCAGCTGCGCGCGGCTGGCTTCGACGCTTTCCTCATCGGCGAGTTCCTGATGCAGGCGGTGGAGCCGGGTGTCGCGCTGCGGCAGCTCCTTGCAGGGGAGAAGGGTTGATGGTCCGCGTCAAAGTCTGCGGGATTACGAACCTGGAGGACGCGCTGGTGGCGGCGGCGTCGGGCGCCGACGCGCTGGGGTTCAACTTCTGGCCGGGCAGCCCGCGCTACATCGTGCCCGTGCGGGCGGTTGAAATCATTGCGCAGTTGCCGCCCTTCGTGGCCGCGGTGGGCGTGTTTGTGAATGAAGAGCGGCCGAAGCTGGAGCGCCTGGCGAGGCAGACGGGCATCGCGGCGGTGCAACTGCACGGCGACGAATCGCCCGACGAAGTAGCGGCGCTGGCGGCGAGCGGCCTCGTGGTACTCAAAGCCGTCCGCGTCGGGCGCGGCTTTCTCCCGCAGCAGTTGCGCGCCTATCGCGGCGTGGCCGCCTTTCTGCTCGATGCGGACGTGAAGGGACAGCGCGGCGGGACCGGGCAGACGTTCGACTGGCGGCGCGCCCGCGCCGCAGGCCGCTACGGCCGCCTCGTGCTCTCCGGCGGCTTGACGCCCGAGAACGTCGCCGAGGCCATCGCCGCGGTGCAGCCCTACGGCGTGGACGTTTGCACGGGAGTGGAACACAAACCCGGGCTGAAAGACCACACCCGCCTCCGCGCCTTCCTCGAGCGAGCCAAGAGCGTGCCATGCGGCTGAGGTGGCTGGCGGCTGCTGCGTGTGTGCTCATAGCGTCGACGGTGCTTCTGGCGCACGGGGAGAAGCCGTGGCCGGTGCCGGCGGCGGCGAAAAAGCGCAAGAATCCGGTGCCGGCGACGCCGGAGTCGTTGCGGCAGGGCGCCGCGCTTTACCGTAGCAACTGCTTGGTCTGCCACGGCGCGAAAGGCAAAGGGGACGGGCCGTGGGTGGAGAAGCTGCCGGCGCCGCCGTCCGACCTGAGCGATACGCCTATGATGGGCGAGATGACCGACGGAGAAATCTTCTGGAAGATCAGCCAGGGCCGCGGGGAGATGCCGCGCTTCGAGTTGCAACTCGATGAGCGGCAGCGCTGGCACCTGGTGAACTACCTGCGCACGCTGGTGGAATCGAAGCCCGGCGCTCAAGCCGAAAAAGAGCACAAGCACTAGCCATGGCGCGACGCGCAACCGAGACGCTGCCCGACGCTCGCGGGCACTTCGGGCCCTTTGGCGGCCGGTTCGTGCCCGAGACGCTGATGGCGCCGCTCGAGGAGCTGGAGCGCGCCTATCGCCGCGCGCGCGCCGACCGGCGCTTTGCCCGCGCGCTCGTGGCGCTCTTGCGCGACTTTGCCGGCCGGCCGACGCCGCTCTACTTTGCGACACGCTTGACGCAGCATCTCGGCGGGCCGCGCATTTACCTCAAGCGAGAAGACCTGCTGCACACCGGCGCGCACAAGATCAACAACTGCCTCGGCCAGGGTCTGCTGGCGGCGCGGATGGGAAAGAGTCGCTTGATTGCCGAGACCGGCGCCGGCCAGCACGGCGTGGCCACGGCGACGGTGGCCGCGCATCTCGGCCTGCGCTGCACTGTTTATATGGGCGAAGAAGACATGGCGCGGCAGCGGCTCAACGTTGTCCGGATGCAGATGCTGGGCGCCGAGGTGGTGCCGGTAGCGGCGGGCAGCCGCACGTTGAAAGACGCCATCAACGAAGCGATGCGCGACTGGGTGACCAACGTCGAGGATACGCACTACCTGCTGGGCTCGGTCTGCGGGCCGCATCCCTACCCGATGCTGGTGCGCAACTTCCAGGCCATCATCGGGCGCGAGACGCGCCGGCAGATTCTGCGCGCCGAGAAGCGCCTGCCGGATTATCTCGTCGCGTGCGTGGGCGGCGGCTCGAACGCCATCGGGTTGTTCTATGAGTTCTTGCCCGAGCCGGCGGTGAAACTGATTGGCGTGGAGGCCGGCGGGCGCGGCGCGGCGCTCGGCGAGCACGCGGCGAGGTTGGCGCGCCGGGCGCGCGCTCGGCGCGATGGGGCGCGGCCCGGCGTGCTGCACGGCACCTACACCTACGTCCTGCAGAACCGCCACGGGCAGATTGCGACCACGCACTCGGTCTCGGCCGGCCTGGACTATCCCGCCGTCGGGCCCGAGCACGCCTATCTGTTCGAGAGCGGCCGGGCGGAGTACACCGCGGTGAGCGATGAGGAAGCGCTCGAGGCGGCGCGGCTGCTGGCCGTGCAGGAAGGCATCATTCCGGCCCTCGAGCCAGCACACGCCTTGGCTGAGCTCATCAAGCGCGCGCCGCGCATGAACAAAAAAGACATTGTCGTGCTGAACCTTTCCGGCCGCGGCGACAAAGATATGGACATCCTAGCCGAGCACAGAGCCTTGAAGCGGTAGCGATGGCGAGGCGGAGAAAAGCGAGGAGACGGCCGAAGCGGCGGACCTGGCGCGCCGCCAGCGAAGCACGCGGCGCGCTGCGGGCAGCGTTTCGCGGCGCGAAGCGCCGAGGCCAGCCGGCGCTGGTGGCTTACGTCACGGCGGGCGACCCGAACGTGAAGTTCACCGAAAAGCTGGTCGGGCGGCTGGCGGAGGCGGGCGCCGATGTCATTGAGTTGGGCGTGCCGTTCTCCGACCCGATTGCCGACGGCCCCGTGATTCAGCGGGCGAGCCAGCGGGCGCTGGCGGCCGGGACGACGCTAGAGGCGGTGCTGCGATTGGCCGCACGGATTCGGCGGCGCCACGGCATGCCGCTGGTGCTGTACAGTTATTACACCCCGGTGCTCCAGTACGGCGTAGAGCGGTACGCCGAGCGGGCCGCGGCGGCCGGCAATGATGGCGTGC
>JACPRL010000030.1 GCA_016189965.1 Acidobacteriota bacterium
AGACCAGCATGATGTTCATCACGCCGACGCCGCCGATGCCGAGGGTGAGCGCCCCGATGAAGAGCAGCAGAACCTGCAGCCCGATGGAGATGCCGTCAATGATGGGGCGGAACTCTTCGCGGCCGAACATCATAATGGCGCGGCGGTCGGTGGGGGAAAAGCGCTGGCGCTTGGCGATGGCGGCGCGCACCTGCTCCATGGCCTTGGCCTCGAACTGCGGCGCGACAGAGGCGAAGACAATCACGTTGGCGTAGCGGTTGTTCCACATGTCGCCGGCGGTGGTGTACGGGATGAAGGCGCATTCGTCGTCGCTGGTGAAGTAGTTGGAGAATTGCATCTTGCGGTCCATCACCCCGATGACGGTGAAGCGCACGCCCTGGATGCGGACGGTTTCGCCCACCGCCGGGCGACCGCGGAAGAGTTTCTCGCGCAGACGGGCGCCGAGGAAGACGACCCGGCGGCGCTGGAAGAAATCGTCGTAGTTCAACCAGCGGCCCTGGCTGGGGACTTCGTTGCGGATCTCGCCGTACTCCGGATAGACGCCGCGGATGGCGGTGTTCTGCAGGCTGTCGCCGTAGGTGATGGGGAGCCAGCGGACGGTCTCCAGGCTGGCGGCGCGCACCAGGGTTGCTTCTTCGAGGATGCGCTCCAGGTCTTCCTTCTCGAAGCGGATGCGCTTGCCGGCGCGCTCGCCGCCCGCCTGCTCACTGGTCTGCCCCGGCCAGCAAACTACCGCGCCCTTGCCGAAGGCTTCAAAGCCGTCCAGCAGCACGGCGCGGAAGCTGCTGCCGTAGGCGATGAGCAGGCCGACCGCCACGATGCCCCAGATGATGCCGAGCATGGTGAGAAAGCTGCGCAGCGGGTTCCGCCGCAGCGCCAGCCACGCCTGATGCAAGATTTCTCTTAGCATTTAGCCCCCGGGTTCGTAGCGCAGGGCGTCGATGGGCTCGACGGCGGCGGCGCGGCGGGCGGGGTAGAGTGCGGAGCAGAAGGCCACCGTTCCCAGCAGCGCGAAGGCCAGCAGGCCCGAGCTCAGCGTGGGCAGCAGCCCGGCGAAATAGGAGGTGGGGGACACATCGGCGAAGAGCAGCGTGTTCGCCAAGAAGCACACGCCGTAGGCAAAGCCCAGGCCGATGCCGCCGCTCAAGAAAACGACGAGGAGAGTCTCGGAGAAAAACTGCCAGAGGATGGCGCGGGCGCTCGCCCCCACCGCCTTGCGAACCCCGATTTCGCGCGTGCGCTCGCGCACCGCCACCAGCATGATGTTCATTACGCCGATGCCGCCCAGAAAGAGCGTGGTGATTCCGATGGCGCCCATGAAATACTTCATCCCCTCGGTCATCTGGTGGAAGGCTTTGGAATCCTCCACCGTGTCCCAGATGGAGGCCGCCTCGTCGTCGCGCGGGTCGAAGTCGTGCAGGCGGGCCAGGGCGCGGCGCACTTGCGCCTTGCAGGCCTCATGTCGCTCGTAGGACTTCGGGCTCACCAGCAGCCGGTCGACGCTGTCCGGCCGCCACGGCGGCGGGTTGGGGAAGTCGCGCCGCACGGCGCCGAACGGAATGAAAACTTTGCTCACGTCCTGCCCGTCGTAGCTCGAGTCCTGCTCCTTTTCCCGCATGAGGCCGACTACCACGTAGGGGAACTCGCCCACATAGACGGTTTCGCCCAGCGCCGGGCGGCTGGCGAAGAGCTGCTTCTTGGCGTCGCTGCCCAGGAACGCCACGCGGCGCGCCGCGGCTTCGTCTTCCCAGTTGGGATAGCGCCCGGCGGCCACCGCCAGGCTGCGAATCTCTGCAAAAGGCGGGTGCGAGCCGGTGACCAGCAACGAAGCGCTGTTGTAGCGGCTGCGCACGCGAATCCCGCCCTGCCCCAGCTCCGGCATCACATGCGCGCAGTCAGGCGACTCCTGCTGGACAAAAACGTGGTCGGTGTCGGTCCACTGCACGCGACGCCCGGCCCGCACCCCGCCGGCCTGCAGGCTGGTGCGCCCGGCAAAAACGATCATGATGTCCTTGCCGAAGGTCTCCGCCGCGCGCTGCTGGCCGACGCGCAGCCCTTCGCCGGCCGCCACCATCAGCGTGATGGAGATGATGCCCCAGGCAATCCCGAACATGGTGAGGAAGGTGCGCAGCTTGTGCGCCCACAAAGTTGCGAGCGTGTCGCGCAGCAACTCGCGCAGTGGCAGCCTGGCCGTCACCGCTCGCCCCCAAACCAGTTACTGCAGAATCACCGGCTGGCCTTCTTCCAGCCCTTCCACGACTTCGGTCTTCACCCCGTTCGAAATCCCCAGCTTCACGCTCACTTTCCGCCGCCCTTTCTCTGCTTTCGCGTCGGCCACCTCGACCGTCGCGTTCCGCTCCTGGTCGTAGATGACCGCTGTCTCCGGAATCAGCAGCACGCCGTGCTTCTCTTCCAGGATGATCTCGGCGTTGGCGGTCATGTTGGCCTTCAGCTCGCCGCTGGGGTTGTGGATGGAGACGCGCACCTCGAAGGTGGTCACGTTGTCGCGCTCCACCCCCATGGGCGCAATCTTGGTCACCCGCCCTTCGAACTTTTTGTCCTTGAGCGACTCGACCACGATGCGCGCCGGCTGCTCCAGATGCACCTTGCCGATGTCGGCCTCGTCCACCTTGCCCTTGACGTAGACTTCGCTGACGTCGCCCAGGGTCATCACCAGGGTGGCCTGCGAGCCCAGCACCAGGATGGAGCTCACCGCGTCGCCCACCTCGACGTCGCGGGAGAGCACCAGCCCGTCCATGGGGCTGACAATGGTGGCGTTGCGCAAGTCTTCTTCGGCGCGCTCAAGCACCGCCTGGGCCTGGGCGGCGCGCGCCGACGCCTGCGCCACCTCCGCCCGCGTCACCGCCACATTCTGCAGCGCCGCCATCTGCCGATTGAGCGCCAACTGATAGGCCTTCTCGGCGTCCTCGAGCGACGCTTTGGCAATCAAGCCGTCCTGGTAGAGCTGTTGCGCCCGCTCGGTGCTCGACTTCAGGAAGGGCAGGTCGGGCCCCCGCGCTTCCACCTGGTTGCGCTCGTGCGCGGCTTGGGCCGCCTCGTAGGCCGCCTGGGCCGCTTGCAGGCTGGCGCGCGCTTCGCGCACTCGCGCCGCCAGCTCCTCCTTATCCAGCTCCACCAGCACCTGGCCGCGGCGCACCGGGTCGCCGTAGTCGACGAGGATTTGTTTGACGATGCCGCTGGCTTTCGATTTCACTTCCACGCGGGCCAACGGCTCAATCTTGCCCGTCGCCACGACGGCCCGGGCGATGTCGCCTCGCTCCACTTTGGCCAGCTTCGACGGATCGATCTGGTGGTTCGAGCGCAGCAGCATGGCGGCGCCGAAGACCGCGCCGGCCAATACCACCGCGCCGCTCCCCAGCCACCACCAGCGCCGCTTGCGATTATTTCTTTGGCTCTTCATGCACGTGCTCCCTTGCATCAAATCGGTCGGTTCCCTGCTCTTCTATACGAACGAATCAAGCCTCTTGTTCCGGCCAAGATGCACAGCGGCTCGCCACCCACGGGCAGGGCTCCGATTCCACGCCACCGCATTCCTCTTGTGTCCTAATTAGACGCGCGCCGGGGAGAACGGGAGCAGGTGCTCTTACGGGAGGCAGCCGGGCCGCTGCGCGCCGGTTGGGAACGGCACTACGGTTTCGGATGAATCTTCAGGCGGGCCAGCTCTTTCTCTATCTGCCCTGTCAGGAGGTAGAAGGCCATCTTGAAATCGGCCTGGAAGGAGAGCCAGGGATACTTGAAGGTCGCCGGCCGGTTGTGCTCCACAAAGAAATGAGAGAACCAGTTGATGCCGTACCCGGCCACAAACCCCAGCAGCAGCAGCCGCCAGCTTTGCATCCAGAGCGCTGCCGCCAGCAGCGCCAAGCCGGCGAACGTTCCCAGCAGATGCAACTGCTGCGTCGCCGCGCGGCTATGCTCCGCCAGATAGTAGGGCCAGAATTCCGCAAAGGTCGGCTTGGAATTCCCGCTCTTCACTTTCCCTCGTAGTAGTACTCCAACGGATTCCTCGGTCGGCAACTACAGGCCCGCGCAGGCTACCCGTTGCTCACCGCTGGTGTCAACCACAGGCTTGCATTGAGCTTTGGCTTCTCGAAACGGCGCTGTTGGAAGGCTCTTTTTCAGATGCGCGCGCGGTGGAGGCCGTTGGCTTGACTCTTCGCGGGGCAAGCCCAAGAATGGCGCGTCCCGTTGACCCGCAAAGAGGTGTCCATGTCTTCTCCATCGCGTTCATCCGATTCTTTGCTCGACATGCCGGGGGCGGAATTCCGCGCCGCGGCCCACCGGCTGGTGGACTGGGTGGCCGATTATCTTGAAAACACCGACCGCTACCCCGTGCTGGCGCAGACTGCGCCCGGCGCACTGCGCCGCCAGCTTCCGGCGCAAGCGCCGGACGACCCCGAGCCCCTCGACACCATCCTGGCCGACTTCGAGCGCCTCGTGCTTCCGGGCGTCACCCATTGGAACCACCCCGCCTTCTTTGCCTACTTCGCCATCACCGGCTCCGGCCCCGGCATTCTGGGCGAGCTGCTGAGCGCGGCGCTCAACGTCAACGCCATGCTGTGGAAAACCTGCCCGGCCGCTACAGAACTCGAAGAGGTCGTGCTCGACTGGCTGCGCGAAATGCTCGGGCTGCCGGAAGAGTTCTTCGGCGTCGTAATGGACACCGCCTCGGTCAGCAGCCTCTGCGCTATCGCCGCCGCCCGCGAGGCCCTGCCGGAGCTGAGCATCCGCGAACAGGGACTCGCCGGCCGCGCCGAGGTTCCCCGCCTGCGCCTCTACGCCTCCGAGCAAGCCCACTCCTCGATTGATAAGGCTGCCATCACACTCGGCCTCGGCCTAGAAAGCCTGCGCAAGATTCCCGTTGACGCGGACTTTCGGCTGAGGCCCGATGCTCTCGAAGCCGCCGTCGAAGAGGATCGCCGCGCGGGCTGGGAACCCTTCTGCGTGGTGGCCACGGTCGGCACCACCTCCACCACCAGCATTGACCCTGTGCCTGCCATCGCCGACCTCTGCGCCCGCTACGGCCTCTGGCTGCACGTGGACGCCGCCTACGCCGGCACGGCGGCCCTGGTGCCCGAGTACCGCCACGTGCTGGCCGGCTGCGAGCGCGCCGACTCCTTCGTGGTCAACCCCCACAAGCGGCTCTTCACCCCCTTCGACTTCAGCGCCTTCTACTGCCGCCGGCCAAAGACTCTCCGCGCTGCGTTCAGCCTGGTGCCCGAATATCTCCGCACGCCGGAAGACCCTAAGGCTCGCAACTACATGGACTACGGCATCCAGCTTGGCCGCCGCTTTCGTGCCTTGAAGCTCTGGTTCGTCCTGCGCTACTTCGGGCGGCGGGGCCTGGTTGAGCGGCTGCGCCAGCACATCGCCTGGGGGCAGGAGTTCGCCGCCTGGGTGGACGCCCATTCCGACTTCGAGCGCCTGGCGCCCGCGCCGTTGAGCGTCGTCTGTTTCCGCGCTCGCCCCCGCGCGCTCGCCGAGCGCCTAGCCCGAGCCGAGATCCCCGACCAAAAGAGAATCGAAAGCTACTTGGACCAGTTGAACGAAGCTTTGCTGGAAGCGGTGAACGCCACGGGCCGGGCCTACCTGTCCCACACCCGGCTGCGCGACCGCTTCACGCTGCGCCTGGCTATCGGCAACCTGCGCACCACCGCGCCGCACGTCGAGCGCGCCTGGGCTCTGCTCCAGGAGCACGCCGCTCGCCTCGACAACGAGCGGCGCCCGGCCGCCTGGCGCTGACTGCAGGCGGCGGGGACACCCACAGAGGGTTTCTCCCTCGACTCCGCTCGGGACAAGCCCGTACCCCTGCCGCGGTTGCGCTGCGCGGTGTTTTTTTTCGGCACGGCTTCCCTCGACAGGCTCCCTTCGACTACGCTCAGGGCAAGCGGGATCTCCGCTTCGCTCCGAAAAGCCGTGCCTTGACGAGAAGTAAAAGCAGATTCCTCGCCCCGAAGCTTCGGGCCTCGGAATGACAGAGCGCCAGTCTTTCCTGCATCTTTCTAACTCCCGCCAAGGGTTGAGCGATCCCAAGTCGCGGGCTAAAATCCCAAGGAAGAGAGGCTGCAGTATGCAGGAACTGGCGGGCCTTCAGCGGAAACTCGGCGCTTCCCTGCTCCTCCTGCTGCTGGGCGTCGTCCCGCTGTTGGGTGGCGAAGGCGCCGCGGCAAGCGATGCGGCGCTCGAGCCCGAGCTGGTCAACCTGCTTCCCGCGCCACCGCAGGCGCCGGAGCGGCTGCGCATCGTTTCCTTCAACGTCCATTACGCCCGCGACCTGGCGGCGCTGGTGGAAACATTCAGCCAGCATCCGGAACTGAAGGCGGCCGACATTTTTCTGCTGCAGGAGGTCGAGAGTTATCCAGCGGAAGGCGCCAGCCGCACGCGCAAGCTCGCCGAAGCCCTGCGTCTCAACTACGTCTACGGCCCCGCCCGCCACACCGCGGAGGGCGGCACGCACGGGCTGGCCATCCTCAGCCGCTTCCCGCTCGGCGACGTCCGGGTGATTCCCTTGCCGCGGAACAACCTGATTCGCAAGACCCGGCGGCGCATCGCGCTGGCCGCCACGGCGGACGTGGCCGGGCGGCCGCTGCGGCTCTACAACGTGCACCTCGACACGCGCATCAATACGCGCGCCCGGCTGGAGCAGCTCCGGCCGGTCCTCGCGGCGGCGCGCGAACAGCCCGTCGCCGAAGTCGTGGTGGGCGGCGACTTCAACACCAACCCGCTCTACTGGCTGCTGCCCATCCTGCCCGTCTTCCGCTCCAACCAGGCCAAAGCGGTGGACGAGTTCATGAAGGAGAACGGCTTCGCGGCGCCGTTCAGGGAAGCGGGCACGACGAGCAACAAGGCTCTGGCGAAGTTCCGTCTTGATTCCATCTACACCCGGGGCCTGAGGGTTGGCGCGTTTGCGGTGGCACGGGAGGTCAAGGTGTCCGACCATTTCCCTTTGTGGGTCGAGGTGGGCTGGCCGCCGGAAGAGCACGCCCAGCATGAGCCATGAAGCCACGGCCCCACTGCTGCCCTGCGGCAGCAAAGGCTCTAGAGCCTGGTGCAGAACCGCGTTGAAGAGGCCAATTCGGGGCAGGGGGAAAAGCAGATCCCTCGCCGCCAAGGCAAGCAAGGGCTCGGGATGACAAGAAATGGAGGAGGCAAGCAGAAGAAGGATAGGAGGCGTTGGCTCTTGGAATAGCTTCTAGAGGGTCCGTTAGCCAAATAGGTGACACACACGGAGTCGGCAGTTCACGAAGAAGGCGTAACCTCAGGGGCTAAAGCCCCGTCTTTCTTGCTGCTTTTACAGCACGGCTGAAGCCGTGCCCTGACGTATGTGCCACTTTCGTCGGTAACGCAGCATCAAGAGAAATGCTTTGCTCTTCTGACTTAATTGGGGCCGAGTGCCGTGGGAGATTCAGTTTCAGCTAGCGCGCTTCGATCTCGTAGGGCATCAGGACCACGGGCTCGCGCCACAAACGGACTGCGGGCGAATCGAGCAGGTTGCGCGGCGTGGGCAGGACGACGCCGCTACGCACCTGGAAGAACTCCTGAATCTGCTCCCACGCCGTCTTGCCACGGGGGAAGATCTCGTACTGCACCGCCTGGTCGGGGGGAATCTGCGCCAGCTGCTTCGCCAGGGCCACCGCCTGCTCCAAACCGCCGAGCTCATCCACCAGCTTCAACTCCAGCGCCTGCGAGCCCAGCCAGACGCGACCTTTGGCGATGCGGTGCACCTCCTCGCGCGGCAGCCCGCGGCCGTTGGAGACGCCGTCGAGGAAGTTGTCGTAGATGTACTGCATAAACTCCTTCACCTGCTCGCGCTGCTCCGGCGTGAAATTCTCGAAGGGATAGAAAAGCGTGGCATTCGGCGTCAGCGCCACGTAGTCCTTGGTCATTCCGAGCAGTTCGTAGAACCCTTTGACGTTCATCTTGCCGAAGACGACGCCGATGGAGCCGGTGAGCGTGCCGGGGTCGGCGACAATCTTGTTGGCCGACATGGAAATCCAGTAGCCGCCCGAGGCGGCGACGTCGGACATCGAGACGACCACAGGTTTCTTTTCTTTGGCGCGGATGACTTCGCGGCGGATGATTTCCGAGGCGACGGCGGAGCCGCCGGGGCTGTCGACACGAAAGACGATGGCCTTAATGGAATCATCGTCGCGGGCGGCGCGCAGGGCTTCGGCGATGGTTGTGGAGCCGAGGTAGCGGCCGGCCGAAGGGTCGTAGCCGCTGCGGCCGGTGAGGATGGTGCCCGTGGCATGGACGATGGCGATTTTTGGCCCCGTGGCCTCGCGGCTCCGCTCGGCGTAGGCCTCGGCGTTCATCGTATTCAGCTCGTCACTGCCGGCTTTCTGTTTCAGCAAGTCGCGGTACTGGTCGTAGTAGAGCAGTTTGTCAACCAACTTCTTTTCCACCGCTTTGTCGGCCAGGAAGGGGCCTTCCCGCAACAGTTGCTCCACCACCTCCGGCTGCAACGACCGCCCCCGGGCAATCCCCTCCACCATCTGCTGCTGCCAGGCGGTCACGACCGAGGTCACCACCTCGCGGTGGGCCGGAGTGTATTTTTTCTCTGTGAAAACGTTCCGGGCTGTCTTGTATTCGGCGATGCCGTAAAGGTCGGGATAGATGTGGAGTTTGTCGAGCGTGCCGCGCAGGAACGTCGAATGGCCCATGAGGCCGGTGAGGAACACACCGCTGGTCGGAGTCAGGTAGACTTCCGGGCAGGCGCTGGCCAGGTAGTAGCTGCGATTGCTGGACTCTTCCAGATAGGCGGTGCAGAACTTGCCGCTGGCCACAAAGTCGGCCAGCTTGGTGCGCAGCTCCTGCAACTTGCCGAAGTTCATCTGCGCCTCGTCGATCTCGAGCGACACCCCCACGATGCGGTCGTCGCGCTTGGCGCGGTCGAGGGCTTCGAGGAGGTCGCGGAGGACGGTGACCTCGCCCTCCCAGAAGCGTGCGCTCAGGTCGGGCCAGTCCTCCTCCGCCACGGGCTTATCGAGGGTCAGGCGCAAGACGGTCTGGGCAGGAATCCGCTGGCTCCACTGGCCGATGATGACCAGCGCCACCACCAGCAGCAGAATGAGGATCAGAATTGCACGGCCGACTCGTACTGCCATGGGAAACCCTCCTTGGCAAATCTCAAGAAAGTCAAACTCATCGTAGGCCAGCCGGGCCCGGGCGTCAACCCGGCCGCGGGGGAAGCGACCAGTGAAAGGACAGCGCGCTCGGCCAGCGGACGGCCACCGAGGCGGCGGGGCCCGGCGGAGCACCGTGCCAGGGATGCTTCGCTTCGCTCAGCATGACAGATGGGGGTACAATCCGGGCGACCGTGGCCGCTCCCCATCGCGCCTCGCTGATTAATCTTCCGCACGCCCATACCATTGTCGGCCGGCTGGTGCGCTGGTTCGAGGGCCAGCCGGAACAGGAACCGTTCGAGCAGAGCGAACTCCGCGGCCTGCTCAGCAAACTCGATCGCTGCCTCCGCCCCTACCCCGAAGACCCGCCGGACAACGTGGCCCTGGCGGTGGCCGATGAAGTCGCTCAGGTGGCCCGGGCGGTGGTTGAGGAGATTGAGCGAACCCCCTACCGGGGCGACCGCCTGGGGCAGTGCGTGCGCAATCTCTTTGAGTGCCTCGGGCTCTCCGCCGAAGGCGGCGAGCTCTCGCTGCGCTGCGGCGAGCGCCCCGACTCTCCGCTGCGCTGACCTGCGTGCTATGCTCGCGCCGAAAGCTCGCGTGAGCCACGGATTCCAGCGCTACCGGCGTGGGTCGGGAAGGGCCATTTCCGCCCTCGCCCTGGGGATGCTGCTTCCCGGCGCGGCGCTGGCGCAACAACCGTCGCCGTCACCGGTCCCGACGCCGCCGCCAAGACTGCTCCAGGACGAGCTGGACCTGCAGGCCAATGCCAACGTGGTCCAGGGTTCGGGCGCTCGGGCCCTGGGCATGGGCGGCGCCTTCCTGGCC
>JACPRL010000031.1 GCA_016189965.1 Acidobacteriota bacterium
AAGTAAGCGCCCGGGCCGCCGGGGGAGGGTCGGCGACCACTGCAATTGAAATGACGCCCCGTTGCACCTGCCTTCTCGCCGCCTTCTTGCTTCTCTGCGGGGCGGCGCTCGGCTCGGCCGCCCAGACCATCGAGTTGACCGTCATCGGCGGCACCGTGCTCGATGAGCAGGGCGAGCCCCTTTCCGGCGCCCTCCTGCGCATCCACAGCCTCGACTTCGACCACCAGGTGGAAACTGAAACCGACAAAGACGGCCGCTTCTATTACGCCGGCTTCCGTCCCGGGCGCTGCCGCCTGGTGCTCTTGCGCGAGAGCCGCGTGCTCTGGTCCGCCGTCGTCACCCTGGTGGCCGGGCAGGGAGAACTGCGGCTCACCGTCAACCTCAAGGAGCTCCGCCAAGCCGCCGAACGCCTTCAGCAGCTCGACCCGCAACTCGAGAGCCGGCGCGCCGCTCTGCTGGTTCAACGAGAGCAGGAGGAGCGCCTGAACGAATACTACAGCCGCGGCGCCCGCCTCTTGGACCAGGGGGACGCCGAAGGCGCCATTGCCGCTCTCCGCGCCGCTCTCGAACTCGAACCCAACCGCGCTTCCACCCATGACATGCTGGGCGCTGCCTATGCGGCCGCCGGCCGCGACGCTGAGGCGCTCGACGCCTATCACCGGGCGCTGGAGCTCGAGCCGCGCGAAGCCGCCCATCACAACAACTTGGCCACCGTGCTGGTTCGCCGCGGACAGCTCGACGACGCCTTGTCCCACCTGGAGAAGGCCGCTCAGTTCGACCCCGACGGCGCGGCCACCTATCGTTTCAACAAGGGCGCCGCTCTCCTCAATGCGGGGCGCGCCCAGGAGGCCGTGGCCGCTTTCCGCCAGGCCATTGGGCACGACCCGGGCTTCGCCTCGGCCCACTACTTTCTCGGCGCGGCTTTGCTGCGCAGCTCGCCGCGCCATCCCACGCCGGACGGCACCGAACGCCTCGAGCCGCGCCCGGGCACCATTGAAGCGTTCAAGCGCTACCTCGAGCTGGCCCCGGACGGGCCCTACGCGCCGGCAGCGCGCGACACCTTGAAACAACTGGGCGTGACGCCGCCCGAACCGCCGCCGCCGGCGGCCGCCCCGGTGGAGGCCGAGGCTTGAATCGGCCGTCGTCCCGCTGGCCTCGGTTCTTTCTCTTGCTTCTCGTCCTTCCTCTTTTCTCCTGCGATGGGCCCAAACGAGTCGAGATTCCTTTGGATGGCGACCGACTGGAGGGTCTGTTCTGGGCGCCCCGGCGGCCTCTCTCGCCCACCGTACTTCTTCTCCCCATGCAGGGGCGCGGCAAGGAGGAGTGGGCGCCGCTGGCCACGCGTCTCGGCCAGCAAGGCTACGGCGTGCTGGCCATTGATTTCCGCCAGGAAGGCCGCGGCAGCCGTGACGAGCTGCTCGCCGATGCCCGCGCTGCCTTTGCCTTCCTCCGGCTGCAGAAAAAAGTGGACGCGGCGCGCATCGGGCTCATCGGCGCCGACTTGGGCGCCAACGTCGCCGTCCAGTATGCCGCCGCCGAGCCGATGGCCCGCCTGGCCGTCCTGCTCTCGCCCGGGCAGAACTACCGCGGCGTGGCCAGCGAGCCCGCCCTGCGCGACTACGGCGTCCGGCCGCTGTTGCTCTTGGCCGCCGAAGAGGACGTCTCCAGCGCCCCGGCTGTACGCCGGCTGGCGGAAGCTGCGCGGGGGGAAGCTGAGGTGAAGCTCTATCCCGGCGCCGCCCACGGCACCGAGCTGCTGGCCGGCCACCCCGCCTCGGCGGACGAGATTCTGGCCTTCTTGAAAGCTCATCTGTAGCGCCCATTGACACTCTTCTCAGCCGCCGCTAGACTCGCGTTTTCCCATAGGATGGAAGCGTGCGCCGCGATTTGCTCCTTACAGCCCTGATTTTCACCGCCGTGGGTTTCCTCGCTGGCGCTCTCTACACTCGACACGCTGGCGAGCCGGGCCCCACGCCCAACCCTGTTTCTGCTTCGATGCCGGCCGAGTCCGACGTCGGCTTGCCCGAAGGCCACCCGCCCATCGACCTCGCACAGCGCTGGCGGGAGCTCGAGCAGCGGGTGCAGGCCAATCCGCAGGACGCCGCGGCGGCGCTCGAGTTCGCCAACTTCCTCTACGACCTCGAGCGCTGGGAGGAGGCTGTGTTCTGGTATCGGCGCACGCTCGAGCTCGAGCCGAAGAACACCGACGCGCGCACCGACCTCGCCACCTGCTACTACCATCTCCGCCGCTACGACGAAGCCATCGCTGACTACTCGCTGGCGCTCGAGCTCCAACCCAACAAGCCCCAGGCGCTCTACGGCCTGGCTCTGGCCCGCCTGGAGGGCAAGCAGGACGTCGCCGGCGCCCGCCAGCTCTACGACCAGCTCCGCCGCAACCATCCGGACTTCCCCGGAGTTGAGTTGCTGGCGCAGCAACTTGAGCCGAGGCGCGAGCGCCGATGAACTGGCTCCTGCGCCTGGCCGCCCTGCTGGCGGCCTTCTGGCTTCTGCTCGCCGTGTTGCGCTGGTTCTGGCGAGCGCTGGCGGGCCGCCTCCTGTTCTATTCGTCTGAGCGGGTGTCGCGCCCGCCGGCGCGCCACGGCACCTTCAAGCGCGACCCCGTCTGCGGCACCTACGTGGACGTCGAGCTGGCCGTCTCCGAACGGCAGAACGGCGCCGTCGTCCACTTCTGCTCGGAGCACTGCCGCGACGCCTACCGGGCGCGCTCGCGCGCCGAAGTTCCCGATACTCGTTGATCTCACGTCCAGGAGTGAACCCGGCAAATTACTGACTTCAGCCCGCGGAGGCAGAGCGATGAAGGAAAACCTGAACCCGTACGCGATTTCGCAGTTGCAGTTCGACCAGGCGGCCCACTACCTGAAACTCGACCCCGGGCTGGCTCAGGTGTTGCGCACCCCCAAGCGCCAGATGGTCGTCTCCGTCCCCACCAAGATGGACGACGGCTCGGTGAAAGTCTTCGAGGGCTATCGCGTGCAGCACAACATCGCCCGCGGGCCTGCCAAGGGCGGCATCCGCTACCACCCCAACGTCACTCTGGACGAAGTCAAAGCCCTGGCCGCCTGGATGGCCTGGAAGACGGCGGTGATGAACCTGCCCTTCGGCGGTGGCAAGGGCGGCGTGATCTGCGAGCCGCGCAAAATGTCGAAGGGCGAGCTCGAGCGCATGACCCGCCGCTACGTCTCGGAAATCCTCCCCATCATCGGCCCTGAGCGCGACATCCCCGCCCCCGACGTCTACACCGACGAGCAGACCATGGCCTGGGTGATGGATACCTACTCGATGACCGTCGGCTACTCCAGCCTCGGCGTGGTCACCGGCAAGCCCGTCTCCCTCGGCGGCTCGGAAGGGCGCCACGAGGCCACGGCGCGCGGCTGCCTGTTTGTTACCCAGGAGGCCTGCAAGGGGAAGCGGATGTCGCTCCGCGGCGCTACTGTTGCAATCCAGGGCTTCGGCAACGCGGGCGGCATCGCCGCCCGGCTGTTCCACGTAGCTGGGGCGAAAATCATCGCCGTCAGCGACTCCAAAGGCGGCATCCACAACCCGCGCGGCCTCGACCCCATCAAGGCTCTGCGCTACAAGGAGAAGAGCGGCTCGGTCGTCGGCCTGGCCGGCACTTCGAAGATTTCCAACCCGGACGTGCTGGCGCTGAAGTGCGACATCCTGATTCCCGCCGCGCTCGAAAACGTCATCACCAGCGAGAACGCCTCCGACGTCAAAGCCAAGATCGTCGCCGAAGCCGCCAACGGCCCCATCACCCCTATGGCCGACGACGTCCTGGCGCGCAAGGGTGTCTTCCTGCTGCCGGACATCCTGGCCAACGCCGGCGGGGTCACCGTCAGCTACTTCGAGTGGGTGCAGGACCTGCAGAACTTCTTCTGGGAAGAAGACCAGGTGAACGCCAAGCTGGAGACGATGATGAAGCGCGCCTTCCGCGAAGTCTGTGAGACCTCGCAGAAGTACCGCGTCAACATGCGCGTCGCCGCCTACATCCTCGCCATCGGCCGCGTCGCCGAAGCGACGTTAGTGCGAGGACTCTTTCCGTAAGCCCGCGAGTCTCCTCCCGCCTTCTCCGTTTGTCCAACCCAGTGGCTCCCTTGTCCCGAGCGGAGTCGAGGGATGCCACTGAGCCGTTGCTTTCGTTGCACCAAAAATTTTTCAAAAACATTTTGTCTTGACAACCATTTTGCTGTATTCTCGGCGCAGGGAAAGTAGGTACGGAGGTGTTGCGCGGGATGGCTAATCACACGGCGGGAAGTTCTCCGCTCGTTGCCCTCACCATTGCGGGTTTTGATCCCACGGCTGGCGCGGGCGTCGCTGCCGATCTGAAAACCTTCGCCGCTCACAACTGCTACGGCATGGCCGCCGTGACGGCGCTCACGGTGCAGAACACGCGTGGCGTCTTCGCCGTTCACCCGGTGGCGGCTGACGTGCTGCGGGCGCAGCTCGACGAGCTGCTGAAGGACGTCGCGGTGGCGGCGGTCAAGATCGGCATGCTGGCCACCAAAGCCAACGTCCAGGTGGTGGCCGAGCTGCTCGAGAAGAAAAAGTTTCCCACCGTCGTGCTCGACCCGGTGCTGCGCGCCACCTCCGGCGAAGAGCTGCTCGATGCGAGCGGCGCCAAGGAGCTCGCCAAGCGCCTGTTCGCCCTCGCCACCGTCATCACGCCCAACATCGCCGAAGCCGCAGCGCTCTCCGGCCTGGAAATCAAAGGCCTGGAGGAGATGAAGGCGGCGGCGAAGAGACTCTACGAGCTGGGCGCGCGCGCCGTCGTCATCACCGGGGGCGAGCTGGAGAAGCCTGTTGATTTGCTCTTTGACGGTGCCGACTTCACGCCCTTCGAAGGCCAGCGGGTTAAGTCCGAGAACACTCACGGCACCGGCTGCGCTTTCTCTTCGGCCATCGCCGCCAACCTGGCGCTCGGCCGGCAACTGGCCGACGCCGTGGTGCTCGCCAAAGCCTACGTGGTGAAGGCCATCGAGAAGGGCTTTGCGCCCGGCAAGGGCAAGGGCGCGCTCAACCACTTCTACCGCCAGCACAACGGCAACCTGGTGCATTCGCACTCCCTGCACACCCCGCCCGAAGGCTCCCCGCACGGCATCAGCCACTTCTAGCTGGCCCTGAAAAAGTCGCGTCTTGTCATTTGGAACGCAGCGAGGAATCTGCTTGTCTGGGCCAACGGGTTCAAGAGAAGCAGATTCCTCACCGCCAAGGCGCGCAAGGGTTCGGAATGACACGAGCATGGGTTTTCTAGCCTCCTACTAGAAGCCATTGCAAAACCCAAGAAAAGCCATAAGGGTACCCGGTGGCGGGTGCCACCGGGCTCGGCGAGGGGGTTCGACGCCCGTCAGGCACGGCTGGTAAGCCCGAGCTTCAGCCCCTCAGCTCTCGCTGCGAGGTTGGGCAACCGTTTCTACTCCCAACGGAGATTTCTGGTAGGACAGACATTCCTGTCTGTCATTCGCCCGCAGGGCGAACTGTCTAGAGACAGCACAACCAAAACAACCGAACCAGTGGGGCAGACATTCCTGTCTGCCTTGATTCTCTTGCTTATTGGCGGAAGGCGAAGCGGCCGGCGACCAGCGTGGCGACGGGCGCGCCACGCAACGTCCAGCCGTCGAAGGGCGAGTTGTGACTTTGCGAGGCTCCTTCGGCGGCGCGGTAGGTCCAGCGGCGCTCGGGGTCGAAAATCGTGATGTCCGCCGGCGCGCCGACGGCCAGCCGGCCGCCCTCGACGCCCAGGATGCGCGCCGGGTTGGTGGAGAAAAGCTCCACTAGGCGTAGAAGCGAAATTTTCTGCGTGTGGTAGAGCTTCTCGAGCGCCAGCGCCAGCGCGGTCTCCAGGCCGATGACGCCGAAAGGCGCCGACTCGAAGTCGGTCTGCTTTTCGGTTTCGCTGTGCGGGGCGTGGTCGGTGGCGATGGCGTCAACGGCGCCGTCAGCCAGGCCTTCGACGAGCGCGGCGACGTCGTCGGCGGTGCGCAGCGGCGGGTTCATCTTGGCGCGAGCGTCGAAGTCGCGGCAGGCCTCGTCGGTCAGGGTAAAGTGGTGGGGCGTGACTTCGCAGGTGACGCGCACGCCGTCCTGCTTGGCGCGGCGGACGAACTCAAGCGCCCCGCGCGTGGAAAGGTGCGCGAGGTGCAGCCGCGCGCCGGTCAGCTTTGCCAGCAGCGTGTCGCGCAGCACCGGCAGTTCTTCGGCCAACGCCGGGATGCCGCGCAGGCCGAGCCGCAGCGACCACTCACCCTCGTGCATCACGCCGCCCGCCGCCAGGTGCGGGTCTTCGCAGTGGTCAACGAGCGGGAGGTCGAGCGCCAGGCAGTATTCGAGCGCGCGGCGCAGCAGGCGGCTGTTCCACACCGGGCGGCCGTCGTCGCTCACCGCCCGGATGCCCGCTTCGCGCATGGATTCGATTTCGGCCAGCTCCTCGCCTGCCGTCCCCTTCGTCACCGCGCCGACGGGATAGACGCGCACCGGGCCTCGGGCCGCCTGCGCGAGGATGAAACGCGTGACGAGCGCCGAGTCGTTGACCGGTTGCGTATTGGGCATGGCGGCGACGGCGGTGAAGCCGCCGGCAGCCGCGGCCGCCGTGCCGCTCGAGACGGTTTCCGCCGCTTCCTTGCCCGGCTCGCGCAGGTGGACGTGGAGGTCAATGAAGCCGGGGGCGACGACGAGGTTCGCGGCGTCGAAGACATCCGCGTCCGGGCGCTCGATGCGCGTGTCGAGGGCGGCGAGGCGACCGTCTTCGATGAGCAGGTCGCGGCGCGCGTCGAGCCCTGCGGCGGGATCGACGACGCGTCCGTTCTTGATGAGGAGCGGCTTCATCCCGCGCCTCCCACCAACAGCTCCAGCAAGGCCATGCGCACGGCGACACCGTTTTCCACTTGGTGCGGGATGACCGAGCGCGGGCTGTCGGCCACTTCGCCGGCGATGTCGATGCCGCGCAGGAACGGCCCGGGGTGCATCACGATGGCGTCGGGCTTGGCGTGCGCCAGCCGCGACGGCGTCAGGCAGTAGTGCCGGGCGTATTCGGCCGGCGAGGCGAAAAGCGGCTCGCGCTGCCGCTCGAGCTGCACGCGCAGCATCATCACCACGTCGGCCTCGGCCAGAGCTTCTTCGATGCGAGCGCAGACGGCGACGCTGGGCGCCAGGCGCTCGAAAGCTTTCGGCACCAGCGGGGGCGGGCCGGCGAGTGCGATGCGCGTGCCGAACTTGGCGAGCAGGTGGATGTTCGAGCGCGCCACGCGGCTGTGGAGGAGGTCGCCCAGGATGGCGACCTTGAGGCCCCCGAGCGTCCCCTTGTGGTCGCGGATGGTGAGGGCGTCGAGCAGGGCCTGCGTGGGGTGCTCGTGCTGGCCGTCGCCAGCGTTGAGGATGGGCACGTCCGTGTGCCGCGCCAGGAAGTGCGGGACGCCAGAGGCAGCGTGGCGGATGACCAGGGCATTGGGGCGCATGGCGGCCAGCGTCTTGACGGTGTCGAGCAGCGACTCGCCCTTCTGCACGCTCGAGGCTTCGAGCGCCAGGTTCACCGTGTTCATCCCCAGGCGCTGCGCCGCCATCTCGAAGCTGACCCGTGTGCGGGTGGAAGGCTCGAAGAAGGCCAGGGTCAATGTCTTGCCGCGCAGGAGCTCGAGCCGCGGCACCGGCCGGGTTTCGGTGGCGGTGCGGGTTTGGTACTTCTGCGCCGTCGCGAGCACCAGCTCGATGTCTTCCGCGCTCAAGGGTTCGACGCCCAGCAGATGACGCTGGGAGAGGCGGGCGAGGGTCTTCGGCGGCGGCACGGCAGTCTTAGTCGGGAACCTTCTCCATCAGCATGACGCGGTCCTGGCCGTCGGTTTCGCGCAGGCGGACTTCGATGATTTCGTTGGCGGCGGTCTGGACGTGGCGGCCGACGTAGGTGGCTTCGATGGGCAGCTCACGCCAGCCGCGGTCAATCAGGGCGCAGAGCTGGACGCGCGCGGGGCGTCCGCTGTCGAAGAGCGCGTTCATCGAAGCGCGCGTGGTGCGTCCGGTGTAGAGCACGTCGTCCACCAGCACGATGGTCTTGTCGTCGACGGAGAAGTCGATCTGGCGCCCCTTCACCACCGGCTGGGGCCCGACGGTGGAGAGGTCGTCGCGGTAGAGCGTGATTTCGAGCGAGCCCACCGGCACCGCCTTCTTCTCCACTTCGCCAATCAGCGCCGCCAGCCGCTCAGCCAGCGGCACGCCGCGCCGGCGGATGCCGACCAGGGCCAGGCGGTCGGCGCCGTTGTTGCGCTCGACGATCTGGTGCGCCAGGCGGACGAGCGTGCGGTCAATCTCCGCCGCCGACATCAATTGGGCTTTTTCGCGAATCGGCATCGGGCCGAAACCGGTGAGGCCGCTTCATAGTAGTGAGAGCCTTCGAGGGTGTCAAGGAAGCCATCGGGCCCGTTCCTGATTCGAGAGCCGAATCTCCGGGTGGCCGGTGCCACCCGGCTCAGCGAGAAAACTACTGCGCCGAGCCCCCAGGCACCTGCCTGGGGGAGTCATTCAGGCCAAATCGGACACGACCGGCGCCGGGCCAGTGCGAGGCGCTGTGGTAGACTGGCCTGCTGAGAAAAGGAAGGGGAGGCTCGAATGGCACTCCGCGCGAGGAAGAAAATTCTGGTCTGTCTGTTGTTCGTGGGTCTGCTGGTGTCGCCGGCTGCGGTGGAGAAGGCGGACGGCAACGGGGAGCTTTTCATTCTGCTGACCAACGACGACGGCTACGACGCCGCGGGGCTCCGCGCCCTGGCCGAAGCACTCGCGCCGCTGGGCGAGGTGATGGTGGCGGCGCCGGAGACGAACCAGAGCGGAACCGGACACAGCACCACCACGCACGAGTTCATCGAGGTTCGGCCGGTCGAACTGGTGCCGGGGGTTAAGGCCTATGCCATCGCCGCCCGGCCGGCCACCTGCGTGCGAATGGCGCTGGAGGCGCTGGCGCCGCGTCGGCCCGACCTGGTGGTCAGCGGCATTAACCGCGGGCGCAACTTGGGCGTGGTCACCTACTACTCCGGAACCGTGGGGGCGGCGCGCGAAGCGAGCTTCGTTGGTATTCCGGCCCTCGCGGTGTCCAACCAGAGAGACGACGCCAAGGAGTACGCGGCCACCGCCGCCTTCGTCCGGGAGTTGATCGAGGAGTTGCGCGCCAGCGGCCGGCTGCGCCCGGGGCTGTTCCTGAACATCAACGCGCCGGCGGGCGAGTGGCGCGGCGTGCGCATCACCCGGCAGAGCACCACGGCGACGCCGCAGCTGTTCTCGCGCTTCGCCAGCCCGCGCGGCGGCGTCTACTACTGGTCGGACTACGCCCATCTGGGCCAGGACGAAGAAGGCACGGACGTCTGGGCCTTCCTCAACGGCTTTATCTCCATCACGCCGATGGAACTGGATCAAACTGCCAGCGGGGAGCTCGACTGGCTGCGACAGTGGGAGCGAGAGGCGGCGCCTGCGCGGTGAGGGTGCCGGCATGAATGTTGACCTGAGCGTCGAACTGGTCCCGGCGAGGGCGGGGCAGGCGGGCTTGTGGCTGAAGAACCCGGTGCTGGCCGCTTCGGGCACGTTCGGCTACGGCGTAGAGTTTGCCGCGCAGGTGGACTTGAACCGGCTGGGGGGGCTGGTAGTCAAAGGCCTGTCGGCTGCGCCGCTGGACGGCGCGCCAGCCCCGCGGCTCTGCGAAACTCCGGCCGGGATGCTGAACGCCGTGGGATTGCAGAACATCGGCGTGCGGCGCTTCATCGCCGAAAAGCTGCCCGCGCTGCGCGGCTACGACACTGCCGTCATCGCCAACGTCTTCGGGCACACGGTCGAAGAGTACGTCGAGGTCATCCGCGCGCTGGAGCAGGCCGAGGGTGTGGCCGCCTACGAGTTGAACATCTCCTGCCCCAACGTGAAGCAGGGCGGGGTGGAGTTCGGGCGCGAGCCGCAGTTGACGCGCGAGGTGGTGCGAGCGGCGCGGGGTGCGGCGCGGCGGCGGCCGCTCATCGTCAAGCTCTCCCCGAACGTCACCGACATCACCGTGCTGGCGCGCGCGGCCGCCGAGGCGGGCGCCGACGCCCTCTCCGTCGTCAATACGTTTACCGGCATGGCCGTTGACCTCCGCACGCGCCGCTCCCGCTTGGGCCTGACGACCGGGGGGCTATCAGGGCCGGCCATCAAGCCGCTGGCACTGCGCATGGTCTGGGAGGTGGCGCGGGCGGTGAGCCTGCCTGTTATCGGTATCGGCGGCATTGCGACTGGCGAGGATGCGGCTGAGTTCCTCGTCGTGGGCGCGCGCGCCGTGCAAGTGGGCACGGCAAACTTCATACAACCTTTCGCCCCTGTTCGCATCATAGAAGAGTTAGAAATGTACTGTCGGAGCAATAAGATAGCGACAGTGCGGGAGCTCTGCGGAACGTTCATAAGCGAGTAAGAAAGGCGAAAGCCAGGCGAAATTTATATTGACTTTTCCTTCGCCACGCGCTATCCTACAACCCACTCTATAGCCCGCAAAGAAACCGCACCGAAACAGAAGCAAATTTGATTCAAGAGTAAAAGCAGAAACAGGAAGGCGAGGTGCAGCGAATGCGCGATTTGTGTTTTGCCGGTCTGGTGGGGTTGGTTTTGGTCGGGGCCGGCGTATACCTGCTGGCCGGGGCACCTGTTCCCACCTCAGCGGCCAACGACGCCAGGGAGGACGCCTTCGCGATCTTCTCTCCACCCACGCCGGCCGAGGTGTTTGAGGGCAAGGCGAGCTGGTACGGGCCGGGCTTCCATGGGCGGCCGACTTCGAGCGGGGTTCTCTTCAACCGCTACGCATTGACCGCCGCGCACCGTACGCTGCGTGCCGGCACCGTGGTGCGGGTGACGAACCTGCGCAACCAGCGCTCGACCGTGCTGATCATCAACGACTGGGGCCCGGTGCCGGAAGACCGCGTGTTGGACGTCTCCGAGGCGGCCGCCGAGGTGTTGGGCTTCCGCGAACAGGGCCTGGCGCGCGTGCGCGTGGAAGTCTATCGCGCCGCTCACTCTCCCCTCATGTAAAAGTCCAAAAGCGGAATTGCGTTACGGACCCCCCGTCTGCAGCTATCTCGGCCGCCAGGCCGGGCTCGTGTCGGCGGCGGCGTTGTTGGTGAGCCTCACCGGGTTCGAACCGTCCGCGTTCATCGCGTAGATTTCCTTGTTCCCGTCGCGGTCGCTCGCGAACGCGATCTTGCTCCCGTCCGGAGACCAGCAGGCGGTGTCGGCGTCCCACGCCGAGTGGTTGGTGAGGTTCGTCGGGCTCGAGCCGTCCGCGTTCATCGCGTAGATCTCGAAGTTCCCGTCGCGCTCACTCGCGAACGCGATCTTGCTCCCGTCCGGAGACCAGTCGGGGTCGAAGTCGTGCGCCGAGTGGTTGGTGAGCCTCGTCGGGTTGGTGCCGTCCGCGTTCATCTCGTAGATCTCCGCGTTCCCGTCGCGGTTGCTCACGAACGCGATCTTCGAGCGCCCTGGGGGCTGCGGCGTCCCACCTCCCCAGGATCCAGCGAGCAGCGCAACCGAGAGGAGGATTGCGCCGAGGGTCATCG